>NZ_JBFACT010000020.1:0-134274 GCF_040640995.1 Amycolatopsis sp. NPDC021455
ACAGCCCCACCGAACGCATGACACAGTTACTCAACACCACCCACAACCAACAGCAGTATTGCAACAACCACTAGAAATCGCCCTCCCAGGGGGGCTTCCCCAGTCCAGTGTATCGGGGGTGCCCGACGAAAAGCCGAAAAAGGGCCGCCGCGAGCGGAGTTGTCCACATCGCGGCCGGGGTGTGGACAACCTGCGGTCGGTGCGCCCGGCCACGTCACAGTACCCCGGCCTGACCTGCGGATCGGCACATCGGGGCACTGGCGCGCCCGGCGTACCGGGGCCTTCTAGACTCAGGCTCGATGTTCCAGCCACCTGAAACCCTGCTCCCGCCGGGGGTGGGCCGATGAAGCTCGTCTTCGCCGGCACCCCCGACCCCGCGGTCCCCGCCCTGCGCGCCCTGCTCGACTCCGGCCGGCACGAGGTCGTTGCCGTCGTCACCCGGCCCGATGCGCAGGCCGGGCGTGGCCGGCGGGTCGTGCGGTCGCCCGTCGGCGCGCTCGCCGATGAGCACGGCATCGAAGTCCTGACGCCCGCGAGGGCCGGGGACCCGGCCTTCCTGGCCCGGCTCACCGAGCTCGCGCCGGATGCCTGCCCGGTCGTCGCGTACGGGGCGCTGCTGCCGCAGGCCGCTCTCGACATCCCGCGGCTGGGCTGGGTGAACCTGCACTTCTCGCTGCTGCCCGCGTGGCGGGGAGCCGCGCCGGTGCAGGCCGCCATCCGGGCCGGGGACGAGATCACCGGTGCGTCGACCTTCCGGATCGTCAAGGAGCTGGACGCGGGCCCGGTCTACGGGGTCGTCACCGAGACCATCGGCGCCACCGACACCGCCGGTGTGCTGCTCGGGCGGCTCGCGGAGTCCGGGGCCAAGCTGCTGCTGTCCACCATGGACGGTCTGGCCGACGGCAGCCTGGTCGCGCGCGAACAGCCCGCCGAAGGGGTCAGCTACGCGCCGAAGGTGACGGTCGAGGACGCGCGGGTGTCCTTCGCCGATCCCGCTTCGGCTGTCGACCGGCAGATCCGGTCGGTCACCCCGGACCCCGGTGCGTGGGCGGAGTTCCGCGGGGAACGGTTCAAGCTCGGCCCGGTCACGGTGCTCGACGAACCCGGCCCGCCGCCGGGCGAGATCGTGGTCGAACGCAAACGGGTGCTGGTCGGGACGGCGACGAAGCCGCTGCGGCTCGGCGAAGTCCAGGCACCCGGCAAGAAACGGATGGCGGCCACCGACTGGGCGCGCGGCACGAGGATCGACCAAGGAGAGCGCCTCCGGTGAACGACCACAGGGAACGACGCCCGTCACGGCCGCAGCGGGGCCGCCCGGCACCGCGCAAGGAGGGGCCGCGCCGCCCGCCGGAGGTGGACTCCGCCCGGCAGGCCGCCTACGACGTCCTCGCGGCTGTCCGGACGAAGGACGCCTACGCCAACCTCGTCCTGCCGGACCTGCTGCGCGAGCGGCGGATCACCGGCCGGGACGCGGCGCTGGCCACCGAGCTGGCGTACGGCGCTTCGCGGGCGCAGGGCCTGCTCGACGCGATCATCGAGTCGTGCGCCGAGCGCCCGCTGTCCAAGACCGACCCGGCGGTGCTCGACGCGCTGCGCCTCGGCGTCTACCAGCTGCTGCGCACGCGCATCCCCGAGCACGCCGCCGTGACGTCCACCGTGGACCTCGTGCGCGCGGAAGCCGGTTCGTGGGCCACGGGTTTCGCGAACGCCATCCTGCGCAAGGTGTCCGAAAAGGACGAAGCGGCGTGGCTCGACGAGCTGGCGCCGGACGAAGCCGCCGACCCCATCGGGGCCTACGCGCTGCGCACCGCGCACCCGCGCTGGATCGCACGGTCGTTCGCCGAAGCGCTGGGCGACAAGGGCGCCGACCTGAAGGCCGCCCTGGAAGCCGACGACGCCCGCCCCGAGGTGCACCTCGTCGCCCGCCCCGGCGAGATCAGCGCCGACGAGCTCGCCGCGATCACCGGCGGCGACCCGGCGCCCTACTCGCCCTACGGCGTGCGCCTGCCCGCCGGGGCCGGCGACCCCGCCGACGCCGAGCCGGTCCGCGAACGGCTGGCCGCGGTCCAGGACGAGGGCAGCCAGCTCTGCGCGATCGCCGCGACGAAGGTGCCCCTCGAGGGCTCCGACGAGCGCTGGCTCGACCTGTGCGCCGGCCCCGGCGGCAAGGCGGCGCTGCTCGGCGCGCTGGCCGCGCTGAGCGGGGCGGCCGTGGACGCCGTCGAGAAGGCGCCGCACCGCGCGAAGCTCGTCGAGAAGGCCACGAGCGGGCTGCCGGTCACCGTCCGCGTCGCCGACGGGCGTGAGAGCGGGCTGGAGCCGGGGTACGACCGGATCCTCGTCGACGCGCCCTGCAGTGGGCTCGGCGCGCTGCGGCGGCGGCCGGAGGCGCGCTGGCGCCGTCAGCCGTCCGACGTCGCGGACCTCACCAAGCTGCAGGGCGAGCTGATCACCGCGGCCTACGACCTGCTGCGGCCCGGCGGCGCGCTGACCTACGTCGTCTGCTCGCCGCACCTGGCCGAGACCGAAGGTGTCTTCGCGGAGACGGCCCGGCGGCTCAAGGCCGAGGTCCTGGATGCGCGCGAGTTCTTCCCCGGCGTGCCGGAGCTCGGCGACGGCCCGTACGTCCAGCTGTGGCCGCACCGCCACGGCACGGATGCGATGTTCTGCGCCGTGCTGCGTAAACCGTGAGAGACCTCGGGCTGGTCGCCGGCTCGTGCGGCGGGCTGGACGTCCGGTTCGCCGCCGAGCTGGTGAAACCCGCCGCCGAACGCGGCTGGCGGCCGGCGATCACGCTGACGCCGACCGCGTACCGCTGGCTCGAGGCGGCCGGCGGGCTCGAGGCCGTCGCCGCGGGCACCGACCTGCCGGTCCGCAGCGTCTCCCGGCTGCCGGGGGAACCGCGGCCGCACCCGGATCCGGACGTGTTCCTCTTCGCGCCGGCGTCGGCGAACTCGGTCGCCAAGCTCGCCCTCGGCATCGCCGACAACCAGGCCCTGACCGTGCTCGGCGACGTGCTCGGCGCCCCCGGGATCACGATCGTCGTGGCCTACCAGATCCAGGACACCCGGGTGCACCACCCGGCGTGGCAGCGCCACCTCGACACCCTCGCGGGTGCCGGGGTGACGCTGCACCGGCTCGACGTCCGGCGGCCGTGGACCGAGGCCCTCGACTTGCTGCCCTGAGCAGGCTCGCGGGGGCGCCCCCCGTTTTCCACGCTACCGGCAGGCACCGACAATTTTCGGGCCTAGGAGCACAACGCCGCTTCGGTGACGGCGAACAGGTGCGCCGCGCCGTCCGGTGCCGGGTTCAGGTTGGCCACCACCGTGCTGCGACGTCCGTTCGGGCCGACGCCCGCCAGGTTCGTGAAGCCGGGGATCCCGCCTTCGTGCCCCCAGAACTCGCCGCACGACAACGGGACGTTGCCGAGGCCCAGGCCGTAGCGTGCGCCCGGGACGCCGAGATCCGCCGGGACCGTGCGCCGCATCTCGGCCAGCTGGGCCGGTCGCAGCAGCTCTCCGCCGAAGAGGGCACCGTAGAACCGGTTGAGGTCGGCCGGGGTGGTGACCAGGCCGCCCGACGCGCCCGCGATCGTCGCGTCGAAGTCGCTGAAGTCCACCAGCTTGCCGCCGATCGGCAGGTAGCCGACCGCGTGCGGCACGGGCAGCTTCTCATCGCCGCGGCGCGGCAGGTACGTGTCGCGCAGGCCCAGCGGCCGGGTGATCCGGTGGGCGATCTCGGTGTCCAGCGCGTGCCCGGTGACCTGCTCGACGAGCATCCCGGCCACGATGTAGTTGGTGTTGGAGTACGACCAGCTCGTCCCGGGCGGGAACAGCGCCGGGTGCTTCAGCGCCATCGCCACCAGCTCCGCCGGTTCGGCTCCACGGTGCCGCAGGGCTTCCGGGTCGGTCCGGTTCAGGTCGTCCGTGTAGTTGTAGAGCCCGCTCGTGTGCTGCAGCACCTGCCGCACGGTGATCCGCCGGTCCGGGAGCAGGCCCGGCAGGTACCGCTCGACCGGCGCGTCCAGCTTCACCCGGCCTTCACCGACGAGCTGCAGCACGACAGTGGCGGTGAACGACTTCGTGACGCTGCCCGCGCGGAAGGAGCCGTTGCGCGGGAACGGTTTTCCGGTCGCGACGTCACCGGCGCCGCTGCGCACGACCCGCGTCCGCCCGCCGTCCTGGACGACGGCTTCGGCGCCCGGGACGCCCTGCTGCGTCGTGAGCACGTCGAGGCTGTGCTGAACCGGGTCGACGGCGGCGAGCGCCGGCGCCGCGGTGGTCGCCGCGAGGAGCGCGACGAGCGTGCCGGCGGCGACGATCCGTCTGCCGGACAGTGACTTCCGCATGAAAGAACCCCCTGGTGTCTCGGTCCTTCCACGGTAGGGAGCCGGGACGCCCGGGGAACATGGGGGAGACCACCGGGAAAATCCTGGGGTTGACCCCACCACGACGTCAGGGGCCGGCCAGGTGCCCCGGCCGGACCACCCCGGCTTCGTACGCGATGACCACCGCCTGGCTGCGGTTGCCGGCCCCCAGCTTCGTGAAGATGTTGCCCACGTGGGTCTTCACCGTCTCGAGGCTGATCACCAGCGCCGCCGCGATGTCCTGATTGGACAGTCCGGTGGCGATGAGCCGGAGCACCTCGGCTTCGCGGCGGGTGAGCGTCTTCGCCGCCCGCGCGTGCTTCCCGCCCGCCGTCCGGCCGCTCACCAGCCGCCGGATGGCCTCCGGGAACAGCAGCGACTCGCCGGCGGCGACGGTCCGCACGGCGTGGGCGATCTCCTCCTTGCGCGCCCGCTTCAGCAGGAACCCGCTCGCCCCGGCCAGCAGCGCTTCGTGGACGTAGTCGTCGTTGTCGAACGTCGTGACGACGAGGATCTTCGGCGGTTCTTCCAGGGCCGCGAGCACCTGCCGGGTGGCCTCGATGCCGTCGGTGCCGGGCATCCGGACGTCCATCAGCACGACGTCCGGCCGGGTCCGCCGCACCTCGGGCAGCACCTCGCCGCCGTCGGCCGCCTCGCCGACCACCGGGAGGCCCTGCTGCTCCAGCAGGGCCCGCAGCCCGGTGCGGACCAGCGGCTCGTCGTCGGCGATCAGCACAGCGGGGGTCATGCGCCCGCCCGCAGCGGGATGGTGGCGCTGAGCCGCCAGCGGCCGTCGTCCGGGCCCGCGTCGAGCTCGCCGCGCAGGGCCTCGACCCGCTCGGCGAGCCCGGCCAGCCCGTGGCGCCCGGTCCGGGGCCGCTCGCCGGGCAGTGCGTTGACGACGGCGATGGCCAGCCGGTCCGGTCCGGCCTCGATCCGGACGTCCACCTCGCCGGGGCCGGCGTGCCGCAGCGCATTGGTCAGGCCCTCCTGGACGATCCGGTAGCCCTCGCGCGACACCGCGGCGGGCAGCGCGGCGACCGGCCCGGTGACGGTCAGGCGGACGTCGAGCCCGGCTTCGCGCGCCCGCACGGCGAGGACGTCGACTTCGGTCAGCGTGCGCGTCGGCTCCTTCGTGGCCGGCTCCTCGCGAAGCAGGCCCAAGACGTGGTCGAGGTCCTCGAGAGCGCTCCTGGAGGCTTCTTCGATCGTGCCGAGGGCGCGCCGGACCTGGGCCGGGTCCGCCTCGACCAGCTCGGCCGCGGCCGCCGCCTGGATGGTCGACGTCGTGAGCGTGTGCCCGATGGAGTCGTGCAGCTCGCGGGCCAGCCGGTTGCGCTGGGCGAGGACGGCCGCCCGCCGCTCGGCGGCCGCCGAGAGCTCGGCCGCGGACGGCCCCAGCAGCGTCGTGGCGCCGACCCGGAACCCGATCGTGGCGGCCGCGGCGAGCACGAGCGCCAGGAAGACCATCGCGAGGCCGAACGGGATGGTCCACACGCCGAGCGGGACGTCGTTCCAGAAGAAGCTGATCCGGGCCTGGCCGCCGGTCAGCCACGCCAGCGGCACGAACATCGTGATCGCGAGAAACCCCAGCACGGTGGCCAGGACCGCGCTCGCCGCCGTGTGCAGCGCGAACCACAGGCCCGACCGCAGCCGCGAGCCGGCGTCCGGGCGCCGGGCCGGCGCGGGCAGGCCGACGCCGAGCAGGCCGTTCGCGAGCGCGACGGCCAGCCGCCGCACCGGTCCCAGCAGGCCCAGGAGCCCCATCAGCACCGCGAGCGCGACCGCGGCGATGACGGCGCGGACCCGCGAGTCGGCGTCGAACGACACCGCGACGGCGAAGGCGAACGGGGACACCGGCGCGGCCATCATGAGACCCACGAAGGCGTACGGAAGGCTGCGGTAGCTGCCGATCCGCGTCAAGGACTGGAGGAATCCGGGCATACCGGCGAGCGTAGGGCGGTCGGAGCGTCCGTGACCTCCCTCTCGGGAGCCAGATCCTGGTCACAACCGGTTAGCGAGCGTTAGCGCCGTCCTCCTACACTCGGGACGTGGCAGACCGACCTTTGATCGCACCCAGCATCCTCGCGGCGGACTTCGCCCGGCTCGGCGAGGAGATCGCCGCCGTGGCCGGTGGCTCGGAAACCCGCGCCGACTGGGTCCACGTCGACGTCATGGACGCGCACTTCGTGCCCAACCTGACCCTCGGCCTGCCCGTCGTCCAGGCGCTGCTCAAGAGCACCGACGTGCCGATCGACTGCCACCTGATGATCGACGACCCGGACCGCTGGGCGATCGGCTACGCCGAGGCGGGCGCCTACAACGTCACCGTGCACGCCGAGGCCGCGAAGGACCCGGTCGCGCTGGCGAAGAACCTGCGCGCGGCGGGGGCGAAGGCCGGCCTGTCGATCAAGCCGGGCACCGCGCTCGAGCCGTGGCTCGACACGCTCAAGCACTACGACACGCTGCTGGTCATGTCGGTCGAGCCGGGCTTCGGCGGGCAGTCGTTCATCGCCGACGTCCTGGAGAAGGTCCGCACCGCGCGGCGGCTGGTCGACACCGGGCACCTGAAGCTGGTCGTCGAGATCGACGGCGGGATCAACAGCGAAACCATCGAGCAGGCCGCCGAGGCCGGGGTCGACTGCTTCGTCGCCGGATCCGCCGTCTACGGCGCCGCGGACCCGGGCAAGGCGGTCGCCGCGCTGCGTGAGCAGGCGGCCCGCGGCCGGGCCGGCTGACATCTCGTGACCCGGACCGGAGAAGCCACCGGGCCGCGGCGGGTGTTGGATGGAAGGACCGGCTCTCAAGGAGGCAGCGCACGTGTTCACCGGCATAGTCGAGGAGATCGGCGAAGTCACCGCCGTCGAGCAGCTGACCAACGCGGCCCGGCTGCGCGTCCGCGGCCCGCTGGTCACCAGTGACGCCGGGCACGGCGACTCGATCGCGGTCAGCGGCGTCTGCCTCACGGTCGTCGAGGTGACGGGCGGCGAGTTCACCGTCGACGTCGTCAACGAGACGCTGGAGCGCTCCAGCCTGGCCAAGGTCGCGGTCGGCGACCGGGTCAACCTCGAGCGCGCCACCCCGGCCGGCGGCCGGCTCGGCGGGCACATCATGCAGGGGCACGTCGACGGGACCGGCGTGTTCCTCGGCCGCGACGAGAACGGCGTCACGACGTTCGCGCTGCCGAAGCACCTGGCCCGGTACGTGGTCGAGAAGGGCTCGATCGCCGTCGACGGGATCTCGCTGACGGTGGCCGCGGTGACCGACGACCAGTTCAAGGTGGCCCTGATCCCGACCACCCTGGAAGTGACCACCCTGGGCCGCCGCGAGGCAGGCGACCTGGTCAACCTCGAGGTCGACGTGGTCGCGAAGTACGTGGAAAAGCTGGCCGAGGCACATATCCGCGACCAGGCGCACAATCGGGACGGCGGCACGGAGGAGCGGTCATGAGCGAGACGAGTGCGGCAGAGCCCGAAGCAGGCTGGACGCCGTGCGGTGCCGGGGCGGTGTTCGACGCCGACGCCATCGAGCGGGCGATCGCGGACATCGCGGCGGGCCGCCCGGTCGTCGTGGTCGACGACGAGGACCGCGAGAACGAGGGCGACCTCATCTTCGCCGCCGAGAAGGCGACGCCGGAACTGCTGGCCTTCATGGTCCGCTACACCTCGGGGTACGTCTGCGTGGCGCTGACCGAGTCCGAGGCGGACCGGCTGGACCTGCCGCCGATGTACCACACCAACCAGGACGCGCGCGGGACCGCGTACAGCGTCACGGTCGACGCCGCCGAGGGCATCAGCACCGGCATCTCCGCCGCCGACCGCGCGCACACGATCCGGCTGCTGGCCGACCCTTCCTCCACCGCGAAGGACTTCCGCCGTCCCGGGCACGTCGTCCCGCTGCGCGCGAAGGAAGGCGGCGTGCTGCGCCGGCCCGGGCACACCGAGGCGTCGGTCGACCTGGCCCGGATGGCCGGGCTCTCGCCGGCGGGCGTGCTCTGCGAAATCGTGTCGCAGAAGGACGAAGGCGACATGGCGCGCCGCGACGAGCTCGAGGTGTTCGCCGCCGACCACGACCTCGCGATCATCACCATCGCCGACCTCATCGCCTACCGCCGTCGCACCGAAAAGCAGGTCGAGCGCGTCGCCGAAGCGCGCATCCCGCTGGCCGCGGGCACGTTCCGCGCGGTCGGTTACGACTCGCTGCTGGACGGCATCGAGCACGTCGCGTTCGTCTACGGCGAAATCGGCGACGGCCAGGACATCCTCGTGCGGGTGCACTCCGAGTGCCTGACCGGCGACGTCTTCGGCTCGCTGCGCTGCGACTGCGGCCCGCAGCTGGAGGCGGCGCTGGAAGCGGTGGCCGCCGAAGGCCGCGGCGTCGTGCTCTACATCCGCGGCCACGAGGGCCGCGGCATCGGCCTGCTGCACAAGCTGCAGGCCTACCAGCTGCAGGACGACGGCGCCGACACGGTGGACGCCAACCTCCAGCTCGGCGTCCCGGCCGACGCCCGCGACTACGGCACCGGCGCGCAGATCCTGTGCGACCTCGGCGTCCGCACCATGCGGCTGCTGTCGAACAACCCGGCCAAGCGGATCGGCCTGGAGGGCTACGGCCTGCGCGTCACCGGCCGCGTGCCGTTGCCGATCTCCCCGAACCCCGAGAACCTGCGCTACCTGCGGACCAAGCGTGACCGGATGGGCCACGACCTGGCCCAGCTGGAGCACTACGACCAGGTCGGCGCGGGCGAGCATCCCGACGGAGGAGCACTGTGAGCGGCGAAGGCCGTCCGGACGTCAAGCTGGACCTCTCCGACTGCAAGGCGCTGAAGCTCGGCATCGTCGCCACCCGCTGGAACGCGGACATCACCGACGTCCTGCTGGAGCGGGCGCTGGTCGCGGCGAAGGAAGCGGAGCTGGAGGAGGAGCCGACGGTCGTCCACGTCGCGGGCGCGGTCGAGCTCCCGGTGGTGGCGCAGGCGCTGGCCCGCAACCACGACGCGGTGGTCGCGCTGGGCGTGGTCATCCGCGGCGGCACGCCGCACTTCGAGTATGTGTGCGACGCGGTGACGGCGGGCCTGACCCGGGTGGCGCTCGACGAGAGCACCCCGGTCGGCAACGGCGTCCTGACGTGCGACACGCACGAACAGGCCGTCGACCGGTCGGGCCGTCCGGGCTCGAAGGAGGACAAGGGCTACGAGGCGACGGTGGCGGCCCTGGACTCCGCGCACGTGCTGCGGAGCCTGCGCCAGCCGTGGACCGAGCGAGGTTTCCAGTGAGCGTGGCGACTTCGCTGGTGATCCGTCCGCGCCGGGCGGTGATCATGTGCAGCGTGCTGGCGGTGGCGCTGCTGGCGGTGTTCATCGTGGTGGCGGTCCTGCTGCGCAACGGCGACACGGGCGTGCGCTTCCAGCGTTCCGACCAAGCGGCGATGGTGGGCATCGGCATCCTGCTGGCGGCGGGCGTGATGCTGTTCGCGATCGCGCGGGTGCGGGCGGATGCGGAGGGAATCGAGGTCCGGAACGTGCTGGTCACGCGGCGGTTCGCGTGGAGCGAGGTGCTGTCGGTGAGTTTTCCCGACGGCGCGTCGTGGGCACGGCTGGAGCTGCCGGACGACGAGTACCACGCGGTGATGGCGATCCAGGCGGTCGACCGGGACCGGGCGGTGGAGGCGGTGCGGGCGTTGCGGAAACTGCACCGCGCGGCCACCGGCGGCTGACGCGCAGCTTCTCCAGCGCCCCAATGTGGCGTTCGGTGCGTCCAACGCACCCAATGTGGCGTTCGGTGCGTTGAGCGCAACCAACGCCACATTGGGGCGCTTGGGACGGGCGTCAGAGGGTCAGGTCGACCACGATCGGCGCGTGGTCCGACGGCCCCTTCCCCTTGCGTGCCTCACGGTCCACATAGGAGTCCGTGACGGCGGAAGTGAAAGCGTCGTTCCCGTACACCAGGTCGATCCGCATCCCCTTGTTGTTCGGGAAGTTCCCCGCCCGGTAGTCCCAGTACGTGAACGGGTGGTCGTACTTCAGCGGTCGCGGGAACACGTCCGACAACCCCAGGTCCCGCAGCCGGGCCAACGCATCGCGCTCCGGCTTCGTCACGTGCGTCGACTCCGCGAACAGGGCGATGTCCCAGACGTCGGCGTCCGTCGGTGCCACGTTGAAGTCCCCGAGCACCGCGAACGGCCCGGACGACACCTCCGAAGCCACCAGCGAGTGCAGCGACGACAGCCACTCCAGCTTGTACGCGTAGTGCGGGTTGTCCGGCTCACGCCCGTTGGGCACGTACACCGACCACACCCGCACGCCACCACACGTGGCCCCGATCGCGCGGGCTTCCGAAGCGCCGTCGAACTGCGGCTCGCCCGGCAGCCCGCGGACGACGTCGGACAGGCCCACCCGCGACACGATCCCGACGCCGTTCCAGCGGCTCAGCCCGTACGCCGCGACCTCGTACCCGAGCGCCTCCACCTCGGCCAGCGGGAACTTCTCCGTCGTGGTCTTCAGCTCCTGCAGGCACAGCACGTCCGGCGCCGTCTTCTCCAGCCAGTCCAGCACGCGCGGCAGGCGGGGGACGATGGAGTTCACGTTCCAGGTGGCGATCCGCATGCCCGCGAGCATCCCACACCCCACCGACAGAAAAGTCCGTGAAGGCCTCCTTCCCGGCTCTTAGCGCCGGTAAGGAGGCCTTCACGGACAAAGGAGAACTCAGACGCCCGCCGTCGTCCGGATCCAGGACCGGCTCGCCGCCACGCTCGCGTAGTTGTTCGTCCCCCGCGTGTTGGAGCCGCTCTGGTTCTGGACCGTCGACGCGACGCCGACCTGGACACCGCCGGAGACCTCCGGCCCGCCCGAGTCGCCCTTCCACGCCGAGCCGTTGACGCCGACGCTCTGGATCGCGCGGCCGCCGTAGGCGTCCGTCGACCGGCCCGTCACCTGGACGTTCGCCGTCTTCAGCGACGTCGCCGGCGGGCCGGTCGGGGTCGTGCGGCCCCAGCCGTAGATCTGGTTCGTGCTGCCGGTCGCCGGGTCCGCGCTGCCCAGCGAGATCGGCGACGTGCTGGTCGCCGAGGCCAGGTGCAGCAGCGCGATGTCGCCGTTCGGGGACTCGTACTCGCCGTCGACGGCGATCTTCGTGCCCGACAGCAGCGTGTTGCTGCCGACCCGGACGTACATGCCCGAGCCGTCCTGGTCGAGGCAGTGCACCGCGGTCAGCACCCAGCGCGACGCGATGACCGTGCCCGAGCAGTTGAAGCCCTGGTAGTCGCGGCCAGGCGTGTTGACGTACACCTGGGCGCCCCAGGAGACCGTCGGGGCGGTGGTGCCGCCGACGATGTTCGGCTGGACGCCCGCGGAGGCGACCGCGCCGCCGGCGAGCGTCAGCGCGACGGCGGCCGCGGAAGCAGCACCGAGAAGACGGAGAGAGGCCACGGTGGTGATCCTTTCGGAGGGGACGGCCGGAAAGTAACCACCGCGTCACAGGTCCGGACACCGACGAAGGTCGGAACCGGACGAACACCCTACTTCCGGCGGGGGAGCCGGGGGCCCACCGAGAACTGTCGGTGGTGCCCCATAGTCTGGAGGAGTGGCTGACCCGACCACCTACCGTCCCTCGCCGGGGAGCATCCCGGATGCCCCTGGCGTGTACAAATTCCGCGACGCGACCAAGCGGGTCATCTACGTCGGCAAGGCGAAAAGCCTCCGCAGCAGGCTGAACTCCTACTTCGCCGACCTCTCCGGCCTGCACCCGCGCACGCGCCAGATGGTCACGACGGCCGCGAGCGTCGAATGGACCGTCGTCACCACCGAGGTCGAGGCGCTCCAGCTCGAGTACAACTGGATCAAGGAGTTCGACCCGCGGTTCAACGTCCGCTACCGCGACGACAAGAGCTACCCGGTGCTCGCGGTGACGCTGAACGAGGAGTTCCCGCGCCTGCACGTCTACCGCGGCGCGCGCAAGAAGGGCGTCCGCTACTTCGGCCCGTACGCGCACGCGTGGGCCATCCGCGAGACGCTCGACCTGCTGCTGCGCGTCTTCCCGGCCCGCACCTGCTCGGCCGGGGTGTTCCGGCGGCACGGCCAGATCGGCCGTCCCTGCCTGCTCGGCTACATCGACAAGTGCTCGGCGCCGTGCGTGGGCCGGGTCTCGGCCGACGAGCACCGAGCCATCGTCGAAGACTTCTGCGACTTCCTCGCCGGCAAGACCGACGCGATGATCAAGCGCCTCGAAGCCGAGATGGCGGCCGCGTCCGAAGAGCTCGAGTTCGAGCGCGCCGCCCGGCTGCGCGACGACCTCGGCGCGCTGCGCCGCGCCATGGAGAAGCAGGCCGTGGTGCTCGGCGACGGCACGGACGCCGACGTCGTCGCGTTCGCGCACGACGAGCTGGAGGCCGCCGTCCAGGTCTTCCACGTGCGCGGCGGCCGGGTCCGCGGCCAGCGCGGCTGGGTGATCGACAAGGCCGAGGAGATGGACGTCCCGGCGCTGGTCGACCACTTCCTCACCCAGTTCTACGGCGACGAAGCCGAGCTCGACGCCCGCGACGACGTCGACGCCGGCCCGGTCGTGCCGCGCGAGGTGCTCGTGCCGGAGCTGCCTGCGGACGCCGAAGCGGTCGCGGAGTGGCTCACCGGGCTGCGCGGCTCGCGAGTCCAGCTGCGGGTGCCGCAGCGCGGCGACAAGAAGGCGCTCGCGGAGACCGTGCAGCGCAACGCGGGCGAGGCGTTCACGCAGCACAAGCTGCGGCGGGCGGGTGACCTGACGGCCCGCTCGGCGGCGCTCACCGAACTGCAGGAGTTCCTCGGCCTCGACACCGCGCCGCTGCGCATCGAGTGCATCGACATCAGCCACATCCAGGGCAGCGACGTCGTCGCGTCGCTCGTCGTCTTCGAGGACGGGCTCGCGCGCAAGTCCGAGTACCGGCGCTTCGCGCTGCGGGAGGCGGCCACGGAGGGTGACGTCGCCTCGATCGCCGAGGTGGTCCGCCGCCGGTTCTACCGCTACCTCAAGGAAACCGCGGAGGAGTCGAGCACGCCCGGTCTCGACCCGGAGACCGGGCGGCCGAAGAAGTTCGCCTACCCGCCGAACCTGCTGGTCGTCGACGGCGCGGGCCCGCAGGCCACCGCGGCCGCGGACGTGCTGGCCGAGCTCGGCATCACCGACATCTCCGTGGTCGGGCTGGCCAAGCGACTGGAGGAGGTCTGGCTGCCCGCCGACCCCGATCCGGTGATCCTGCCCCGGACGTCGGAGGCGCTGTACCTGCTGCAGCGGCTGCGGGACGAGGCCCACCGCTTCGCCATCGCCTACCACCGCGAGAAGCGCTCGAAGCGGCTGCAGACGTCCGAATTGGACAGTGTGCCCGGGCTGGGGCAGGCTCGCCGCACCGCGCTGATCAAGCATTTCGGCTCGGTGAAGAAGCTCAAGCAGGCCAGGGTCGAAGAGATCGAGGCGGTGCCCGGCTTCGGCAGGCGCACCGCGGAGGCCGTGGTCGCCGCGCTGGCCGGGGAGTCCGGCGCGAGCAACGGCACAGGAGCAGGGGAGTAGGGAAACACAGTGAGTGCGCAAGAGGAGATCCGCGGCTCCGGCATGGAGGTCGCGGTCGTGTCCGGGTTGTCCGGGGCGGGCCGCAGCACGGCGGCCAAGTGCCTGGAGGACCTGGGCTGGTTCGTCGTCGACAACCTGCCCCCGGAGCTGATCGCCACCATGGTCGAGCTGGGCGCGCAGGCGCGCGGCGCGATCACCAAGGTGGCGGTGGTGATGGACGTGCGCTCGCGCGCGTTCACCGACGACCTCGCCTCGGTCATCAAGGACCTCGACGCCCGCGGCTACAAGCCGCGCGTGCTGTTCCTGGAGGCGACCGACGCGGTGCTGGTGCGGCGCTTCGAGGCCGTCCGCCGCGGGCACCCGATGCAGGGAGACGGCCGGCTCGCCGACGGCATCACGGCCGAGCGGACGCTGCTGGAGCCGCTGCGCGAAGAGGCCGACCTGGTGCTCGACACGTCGTCGCTGTCGGTGCACGACCTGCGGGCCAAGATCGAGGACGCGTTCGGCTCCGAGGCGAGCACCCAGACCCGGGTCACCGTGCTGTCCTTCGGCTACAAGTACGGCCTGCCGATGGACGCCGACCTGGTGATGGACGTCCGGTTCCTGCCGAACCCGTTCTGGATCCCGGAGCTGCGCGAACACACGGGCCTCGACGGCGAGGTCCGCAACTACGTCCTCTCGCAGGAGGGCGCCGAGGAGTTCCTCGACCGCTACCACCAGCTGCTGCGGCTGATCGGCGCCGGCTACAAGCGCGAAGGCAAGCGGTACCTGACGCTCGCCGTCGGCTGCACCGGCGGCAAGCACCGCAGCGTGGCGCTGTCCGTCGAGCTCGCCCAGCGTCTGTCCAAAGAGGACGGTATGGCCGTGAAGGTGGTGCACCGCGACCTTGGTCGTGAATAACGTGCGCGCGGTCGCCCTCGGGGGCGGCCACGGGCTGCACGCCACGTTGTCCGCGGTGCGGCGGGTGACCCCCGACGTCACCGCGGTCGTCACCGTGGCCGACGACGGCGGATCGTCCGGCCGGCTGCGGCGCGAACTCGGGCTGCTGCCGCCGGGCGACCTCCGGCAGGCCTTCGCGGCCTTCGCGGCGGAGGACGGCGGCACGCTGTGGGCCGAAGTCTTCCAGCACCGCTTCGGCGGTGACGGCGCACTGGCCGGGCACGCGGTGGGGAACCTGCTGCTGGCCGGGCTGTTCGAGGTCCTCGGTGACCCGGTCGCGGCGCTCGACGAGGCCTGCCGGCTGATGGGCGTCTCGGGCCGGGTGCTGCCGATGTCGCCGGAGCCCCTCGAGATCGAAGGCGAGGTCAGCGGCCTCGACAGCGAGGACCCGGCGGCGCTGCGCACGATCCGCGGCCAGGTCGCGGTGGCCACGACACCGGGACAGGTGCGGCGGGTCAGCCTGCGCTCGCCCGGCCGGTCCGGGCGGCCGCCGCTGGCGTGCGACGAAGCGGTGGAAGCGGTGCTGCACGCCGACGTCGTGTTCCTCGGCCCCGGCTCGTGGTTCACCAGTGTTCTCCCGCACCTGCTCGTGCCGGGGTTGCACGACGCGCTCGTGCGGACGGCCGCGACGAAGGTGCTCGTGCTCAACCTTGTCCCCCAGCCGGGGGAAACCGCGGGATTCTCTCCGGAGCGGCATCTCGACGTACTCTTCGAGCACGCGCCCGATCTGCGGGTCGACGCGGTGATCGCGGACCGCGATTCCGTGCCCGACCCGGCGAATCTCCGGCGCGCGGCGGAACGGCTCGGCGGCCGGGCGCTCCTGGGGGCGGTGGCCGACCCGGAAGTGGCGGGACGGCATGATCCTGATGCGCTCGCGCGGACGATGCGGGAGGCTCTCGGTCTCGGCAGGGGCGGGGAGCACGGGGGAGGAGCGAAAGGCAGGGAGGGGCAGTAATGGCGATGACCGCTTCGGTGAAGGACGAACTGAGCCGGCTGGAGATCACGAAGATCGGGCCGCGCCGGGCGGAGGTCGCGTCGCTGCTTCGCTTCGCCGGCGGCCTGCACATCGTGGCCGGCCGGGTGGTCGTGGAGGCGGAGCTGGACACGGGTTCCGTCGCGCGGCGGCTGCGCAAGGAGATCCACGAGCTGTACGGCCACCATTCGGACGTCCACGTCATCACGGCCAGCGGCGGGCTGCGCAAGGGCACCCGGTACGTCGTGCGCGTGGTCAAGGACGGTGAAGGCCTGGCCCGCCAGACCGGGCTGATCGACCAGCGCGGCCGCCCGGTGCGCGGGCTGCCCGCGGCCGTGGTGTCCGGGGGAGTGGCCGACGCGGAAGCGGCGTGGCGGGGCGCGTTCCTCGCGCACGGGTCGCTGACCGAACCGGGCCGCTCGTCGTCGCTCGAGGTGACGTGCCCGGGCCCGGAGGCGGCGCTGGCCCTGGTGGGCGCGGCCCGCCGGATGGGCATCCAGGCGAAGTCCCGCGAGGTCCGCGGCGCCGACCGCGTGGTGGTCCGGGACGGTGACGCGATCGGTGCCCTGCTGACGCGCCTGGGCGCGCACGCGAGCGTGCTGCAGTGGGAGGAACGCCGCATGCGCCGCGAAGTCCGCGCGACGGCGAACCGCCTGGCCAACTTCGACGACGCGAACCTGCGCCGGTCGGCCCGCGCGGCGGTCGCGGCGGCGGCCCGGGTGGAGCGGGCCCTGGAGATCCTCGGCGACACGGCCCCGGACCACCTCCTGGCGGCGGGCAAGCTGCGGCTGTCGAACCGGCAGGCGTCCCTGGAGGAGCTGGGCCAGCTGTCGGACCCGCAGATGACGAAGGACGCGGTGGCCGGGCGGATCCGCCGCCTGCTGGCGATGGCGGACAAGCGCGCCAAGGACTTGAACATCCCGGACACCGAGTCGGCGGTCACGCCGGAGATGCTCGAAGAGGAAGACGCCTAGCGGCTCAGTCTTCTCCGGCGGCTTGCCGGCGTTCGGCCGCGTGGCGCTCGTTCCAGGCCACGCGCATCGATTCGTGCCGCCGGCTGAGCTGCGCGCTGCGGCGGGCCTGCCAGGGTGAAGGGGCGAGGCGCCGGGTCACCAGCAGCTCGTTCGGTGCGTAGTCGTTGCCGCTGCTGGTGACCTCGAGGCCCGCCGCGGTCAGGATCCTGCGTATCGCCTCGCCCATCGCCGCGTGGATCTCGGACAGCAGCCCGTTGAACTCGGCGCACTCGGGACCTTCCCGGTGCGGGTCGTCGCCCCAGGCTTCCTGCGCGGCGTCGGCGAGCACGGTGTGCACCTGCCAGTCGACGAGCACCCCGCCCAGGTCCGGCAGGTCGACCGCCGCGACGGCGCCGGCCACGCCGACCGGGCGTTCGCCGGGAACGACCGGCAACCCCGCGGCCGCCAGTTCGTCCTGGACGATGAGCAGGAGGGCGTCGAGCCGGTACCGCCGGTCCTTGTCTTCGTCCGCGGTGGTCATGTGCTTCCCTTCGGAGCGAGCCGCCTGATGAGATCCCGCAGCCACGGTTCGGCGATCGCGGGTTCCCGGCTCACCCCGCGGACGAGCTTCTTCCGCACCGCGGGGGAGCGGCCGGCCTCGACGATGGCCACGGCTTCGGCCAGCGCCCGGCGGGTGCGGTCGTCGTGCGCCGGGGAGCGGACCTCTTCGACGGCCCACATGTCCCGGCGGAACGATCGGGTGAGCTTCGGCTGGTGGTCGGCGAGGTAGCTGATCACCGTCGGCTCGACCGAGACGTTCCGGATCGAGCCGGCAGGCAGGTCCCGCACCCATTCGGCGTGCTGGTGCCACCGGTGGGTCTTCGGGCTGGTGGGTCCGCGCCAGGTCAGGCCGACGATCCGGATCCGCCGCCGGATGGCGGGCCAGTCCGCCCGCTCGCCGGCGGCCCAGTCTCGCAGGATCTCCAGCAGGTGCCCGAAGGTACCGCCCGACGACACCACGTCGACGAAGGTGATCGGCCGGGAGCCACGGGTGAGGTCCTCCGGCGCCAGGCCGTGGGCGGCCAGGTTCGCCCGCAGCTGCGCCACCTCCGCCGGCCGGAGCGGGCCCAGCTGCGGGTGGTCGATCCATCCGGTGGAGAGCGGCAGCAGGTGCAGCCGGCCCGGGTCCGGCAGCGCGCCGCCGAGGAGGTCGAACACGGAGTCCGCGGACCGGCCGACGAAGTACAGCTCGCCGTCCCCGGACCGCGCGAGCACCTTCGCGGCGCAGTCGATCAGCTCGTCGAGGAACCACAGGCCGGGCTCGGGAACGCCGTCGAGCAGGGTGCCGAGGTGGTCCGGGCGCACGAGGTCCCAGCGGAACGGCCGGACTGCTTCGAGCACTGGTGATCCCCCTCGGTTCGCCGTGAGCCTAGAGCGCGGCGCCCGCGGCCGTCAGCCGGTTTAACGCGGCCCGCCATCTCGTAACACCGCGGTAGCGCCGTGGAGCGGTGCCCGAAACGCGGCACCCCGAACCTCGGAGGCGAACGAGGGAAGGGGAAACGCATGCTGCAGGTTTCGCCGGAAATCGGCACCTGGCTCGCCCGGCGCAGCAGCAAGGCCGGCGACTGGACCACCCGGGAGCTCGTCGCGGCCAAACGCGGCACCACCGTCTCCGTGGTCATCCCGGCCCGGAACGAGGAAGCCACCGTCGGCGCGATCGTCGGCGCCATCCGGGACGATCTCCAGGGCACGCTCGTCGACGAGATCCTCGTCGTCGACAGCCACTCCACCGACGCCACCGCCGAGGTGGCCGCCGCCGCGGGGGCCACCGTCGTCGCGCAGGACGCCGTCTTCCCCGGGCTCGACGGGCTGGCCGGCAAAGGCGAAGCGCTGTGGAAGGGCGTCGCCGCGACGAGCGGCGACCTCGTCGTCTTCGTCGACGGCGACCTCTACGACTTCACCACCGACTACGTCACCGGACTGCTCGGGCCGCTGCTCACCGACCCGTCGGTCGCCTACGTCAAGGGCTTCTACCACCGCCCGCTCGGCAGCGAGGCGGACGGCGGCGGCCGGGTCACCGAACTCGTCGCGCGTCCGCTGCTCAACATGTTCTGGCCGGAGCTCGCCGGGTTCGTCCAGCCCCTCGCGGGCGAGTACGCGGGCCGCCGGGAGGTGCTGGAGAGCATCCCGTTCGTCGCGAACTACGGCGTCGAGATCGGGCACCTCATCGACCTGCTCCAGCTGCGCGGCCTCGACGCGCTCGCCCAGGTCGACCTCGGCCACCGCGCGCACCGCCACCAGAGCACCCAGGCACTGGGCCGGATGGCCGGGCAGATCATGCAGACGCTCTTCGACCGGCTGGAACGCCACGGCCGCCTGGTCACGGCGGTCCCGCCGGCGACGATGCTCGCGCAGTTCCGGCGCGGGACGTCGCCCGGCGTCGAACGCGAGATCGTGCTGACCGACCTCACCTCACCGCAGCGCCCGCCCCTGAACAGCCTCGCCCTGCGGGACATCGCGTAGCCCGGGCTGCCAGCCGGGCGGCCCGAACACGTACCCCGCGCGCTCCCGCCACGTCCGGGCCGCGCGCAGGTCGCGCAGGATCGAGCCGTACTCGTGGAAGCCGACCTTGAGCAGGTTGTACGTCCCGATGTTCTTGGTCAGCCCGTAGGTCGGCCGCTTGCCTTCGGGCACGAAGCTGCCGAACAGGCGGTCCCAGACGATGAGGATGCCGCCGTAGTTGGCGTCCAGGTATTCGGCGTCGCTGCCGTGGTGGACGCGGTGGTGGGACGGGGTGTTGAAGACGTACTCGAACCAGCGCGGCAGCTTGCCGACCTTCTCGGTGTGCACGAAGAACTGGTAGACGAGGTCGATCGACAGTCCGGTCAGGATCATCCACGGCGGGATCCCGCACAGCGCGAGCACCGACCAGAACGGCAGCTGGAAGTACGGGGTCCACTTCTGGCGCAGCGCGGTCGAGAAGTTGTAGTGCTCGCTGGAGTGGTGCACCTGGTGGCCCGCCCAGAGCAGCCGCACGCGGTGGCTGGCGCGGTGGTAGGCGTAGAACACCAGCTCCTGGCCGAGCAGCATGAGCACCCACGTCCACCAGTCGCGCGGGTCGAACCGCACCGGCGCCAGCTCGAACAGCGCCGCGAAGACGACGAGCATCACCAGCCGGAACAGCGCGTTGACCCCGACGGCGACCGTGCCCATCAGCATGCTCGTCCGGGTGTCCGCGACGCTGTAGCCGACGACGTTGTCGTCGTGGCCGAGTACGTGCACCGCGACGATCTCGATCGTCACGAACAGCAGGAACACCGGAACCGCGAACAGCACGGGGTCGCGCAGGTGTGCCAGGAACTCGGCCACGTTGCCTCCTCTGATCTGACCATCCGGTAACTTACCCTCGGGTCACTTTACGCACGGTAGGCTCTCGCGGGTGACGGAGTCAAGGGCGGTCGGGACCAAGGGCATGCCGCGCGAAGAGCGCGTGGCCCAGCTCGTCGTGGCCGGCACCGAGGAGTTCGGCCGGGCGGGGTACTCGGGCGCGTCCATGGTCGAGATCGCGCGGCGGGTCGGCGTCACCAAGCCGCTGCTGTACCAGTACTTCGGCTCGAAGGAGGGGCTCTACCTGGCCTGCCTGCACCGGGCGGGCGACCGGCTCACCGAAGGCGTGGCGACGACCATGGCCGCCGGCGGCGAGCCCGACCAGATGCCGCTGAAGGTGCTGTCGGCGATCTTCACGACGTTCGACCACGACCGCTACGCGTGGCGCCTGCTGCGCGACCCGACGGTGCCGTCCACTGGCGACATCGCCGCCGCGGCCGCGGACTACCGGCGCCGCCTCGACGCGTTCGCCCTGCTCGGCGCGACGCAGCTGCTGACGTCACGCGGCCTGGCGGACCCGGTGGACATCGAGGCCGTCGCGCAGGTGTGGACCGGCGTGGTCGACTCGCTGATCAGCTGGTGGATCGACCGTCCGGACGAGGACGCGGACGCGATGACGGCCCGCTGCGCCCGGATCATGGGCGGCTTGTTCGGCTGGTGAGGCCCGGCCTCGTCGTGGACGGAGATCTGTCCATAGTGGACATGAGCATCGCCGTGGACCACGGTACGCATACGGGTCAGCGTGCCAGAGCTCACCGACAGTTTCAGTTCGCCGCTTTTGTCGGTTTCCGGCGACACGGAGAGTGCACTTCGCCGATTCGTTGCTCGAATGGCGTAGCGAAACCGGGCCGGTTCGCGATTAATCTGGGAAGCCGTTCCGTCGAGAGGTGTCCCATGCCCGAACCTGCCGCTCCCGTCCCGGCCGATCCCCGGCTCGCCGCGCGGTTCACCGAGGATCTGCTCGACGGGTGCCGCGTCCTGGCCAAGGACTTCGGTTACCGGCCGGCCCAGTTCGAGCGCATGGTGCGGGAGCACGGCGGCGTCGAGGCGGCCCGGCTGCTGCTCCGCGGGGCGGGCACCGCCGGCGGGTTCACCGTTCTCTGGGAGAAGAACCAGCTCGGCCGCAGCTCCGAGGCCACGATGCTCCGCGAGGAGTACGCCGAGCTGTTCACCCCCGACGAGCTCCTGCTGGCCCGCCGCCGGCTGGAGGAACACGGCTTCGACGTCGACGCTCACCTGCGCCGGGTGGCGGAGTCACAGTAGGGCGGCAGTGTCTTGGAAAGGGAGCGGCAGGGGTGACCGGCGCCGCTCCGGTCACCCCTGCCGCGGCTTCTAACCGGCCGACGCGCTGGACTTGCCGCGCAGCTTGACGTTGGCCGTCGAGGCGCCCTTGATCGCCGTTTCGATCTGGGCCATCGTCGAGGACGACGTCAGGCCCGGGACCGTCGCGGTGTTCAGGGCGTAGAGCGTGAACGTGTACGGGTGGCTGGAGCCGCCCGGGCAGGGGCCGAAGAACTTCTGCGCGTTCGCCCCGCTGCCCATGGCCTTCTGCTTGGCGCCACCCTGGTTCGGCACCGTGTAGCCCGCCCCGAGACCCTCCGGCAGCGAGCGGGTGGCCGCCGGGACGTCCCAGATCGCCCAGTGCAGCTTGTTACCGTCGTTGGCGACGTCGGCGAACACGACGGCGTAGCCCTTCGCCCCTTCGGACGCGCCCCACGCGAGCGGCGGCGACGGGTCCTGGCCCGCCGTGCCGTCGCCGGCGCAGGTGTACTTGTCCGGGATGGTGGCGTTGTCGGCGAAGGCGGAGCTGGTCAGCTTGAAGCCGCTCGGCGTGCCGCCGGGGAACTTCAGCCGCACGATCACGTTGTCCAGCACCGACGGCGTGCCGCCGTTCTTGTCGTTGTTCGTCGACGTCAGCCACAGTCCGCCGTCCGGCGTCTTCGTGACCGAGCGCAGGCGGCCCCAGCGGCCGGAGAACAGCGTCGACACCGTGCCGACGCCGGTGCCGGCGGAGTTGATCTGGGTGGCGAACAGCTGCTCACCGGTGACGCCGGCGATGTAGATCCAGTCGTTGACGATCTCGACCCCGGACGGGCCCGCCTGCGAGGTCGGCCACGTCTTCTTCGGGGCGATGTAGCCGCTGCAGCTGCCCTGCGTGCCTTCGCAGCTCGGCCAGCCGTAGTTGCCGCCCTTCTGGATCAGGTTGAGCTCGTCCTGGCTGCTCTCGCCGAACTCCGCCGCCCACAGCTGGCCGCGGGAGTCCCAGGCCAGGCCCTGCGGGTTGCGGTGGCCGTAGCTCCAGACGTACCGGGCGTTGCCGCCGGTGGCGTAGAACGGGTTGTCGCTCGGCGCCGAGCCGTCCGGGTTGAGCCGCAGGATCTTCCCGTTGAGCGAGCTCTTGTTCTGCGCGTTGTCGCTGTTCTTCGCGTCGCCCACGGTGGCGTACAGCTTGCCGTCCGGGCCGAACTTGAGGCGGCCGCCGTTGTGGTAGCGGTTCTTCGCGATCCCGGTCAGCACCGGCGTCGACGTCGACGACAGCGTGGTGCCGTCGTAGGTCATCTTCACGATCCGGTTGTCGCCGGAAGCGGTGTGGTAGAGGTAGATCGCGTGGTCGCTCGCCCAGTTCGGCGAGATCGCGAGGCCGAGCAGGCCGCCTTCGCCGTTGGTGCCGACCGCGCCCGGCACCTTGCCCAGCGTGGTCTTCTGGCCGGACGGCGTCACGAGCAGGATCTCGAACCGGTCCCGCTCGGTCACCAGCGCGTTGCCGTTCGGCAGGAAGTCCACCGCCCAGCCGAGGTCAACCTTCGCGATGTCCCGGTCGTACTCCGGGATCCCGCCCGCACCGCCGGGGGCGCTGGTCTTCGCGGTGACCGCGTTGCTCGCCGCCGAGCTGTTGCCGTCGGGGTCGCGGGCCTTCACGGTGAACGTGTAGGAGGTGTTCGGGTTGAGGTCGGTGACCGTCGTGCTCAGCGACGTCGTGGTCGCGACCTTCGTGGCGCCCTGGTAGACGTCGTAGCCGGCGATGGTGCCTCCGTCGTCGGTGGAAGCGTTCCACGCCAGGGAGACGCTGTTCGCGGTGACGCCGGTGGTGCGCAGGTTGCCCGGCACGGTCGGCGGGGTGGTGTCGTCGCTCGGCGGGGTGGTGAAGGTGACGACGTTGCTCTGCTGCGACGGGTTGCCGGCGGCGTCGAACGCGCCGACCGAGATGTCGTAGGCGGTGTTCGGGGTCAGGTTGTCGACCGTGGCCGTCGTGGTGTTCCCGTCGACGGTCTTGAGGATGTTGCCGCCGCGGTTGATCTCGTAGCGGACGACGCCGACGTTGTCCGTCGAGGCGGTCCAGGTGAAGGTCGCCGCGGTGGGCAGGATGTTGCTCGCCTTGAGGTTCGTCGGCGCCGACGGCGGTTCGGGGTCGACCGGCGCGGTGAAGGTGTCGGTGAGCTTGTCGGCGTTCGGGCCGCCGTTGGCGGTGGTCGCGGTGGTGCGGACCTTGTTGACGCCGGCGGTCAGCTGCACGGTCGCGGTGACGGTCTTCCACGTCGTCCACGCGCCGGTGGCGGGGAAGTCGACGGTGCCCTTGTCGCCGCCGTCCACGGTGAGCTTGACCGGGCGGTTGTCGGCGGTGCCGTTGGCGTAGCGGAAGGTCAGCGTGTGCGTGCCCGCCTGGGCGGCGTTCACGGAGTATTCGACGTAGCTGCCGACGACGTTGTCGAAGTTGACGAACCCGGTGCCGGAGTAGCCGGCGTGGTTCGACTCGACCGCGCCCTGGACGATGGTGGCGTTCTCGGACTCGTAGTCGGTGTCGGCGGCGAAAGCGCTTACCGGGCTGAGCGCGGTGAGGCCGAGCGCCGCGACGGCGGTACCGGCCAGTACCGCGCGCCACGGTGGACGGGGTGCCACTGGGAGCCTCCTGCGTGGGTCGGGGGACAGGGGGTGACCGGGGCGGATCTGGTCGGCGGACCACCGGCGCCAATAGTTAGGAAAGTTTCCTATTTATGGGTGAGATCACACACCCTGCAAGCGGGCCCTGTCAATAGTCGACACGGCGGGTCACCCACCGTGCCAACGGTTTCCCGCTCAGCGGGGCGGATGCGCCCGGACGGCCCAGCGGCCGGGCTTCAAGCGCCCCAATGTGGCGTTGGTTGCGTCCAACGCACCGAACGCCACATTGGGTGCGTTGGACGCACCGAACGCCACATTGGGTGCGTTGGACGCACCCAATGCCACATTGGGGCGCTCTGAGCCGGCCGTTCACGGGGTCAGCAATCCCCAGTAGATGGCCCACGGTACGAACGCCACGCCGCCGGCGAGCAGCACGCCCAGCCGTAGCGTACGGGCGCGCCACCACGCCACCGCCGTGGCGATCGTCGCGGCCACCGCGCCCAGCGAGAGCAGCTGCAGCGCCAGCCACGGCAGCGGGCGCCCGAGGATCACCGGGCCCAGTCCCTTGCCCATCGTCGTCTGGATCAGCACGTCGACGACCACGAACCCGAGCACCGCGAGCAACCCCGTCGCCGCCAGCCAGCGAGCCGGACGGGCACCACCGCGGACCAGCCCCCAGCCGAACGCCACCAGCAGGAATACCAGCACGGCCGGCTGCAGCCACGGCGACTCGTACCAGGCCGGCGCGGTCACGGCGGCGCTCTGCCGGTCCTGCGCCGGCGGCGGGTCGGCGCTCGACGTCGCCGACGCCGCCGATAGGCCGTGCACCCACGTGCCGACCAGTTCCAGGTAGCCGGGTGCGTACCCGGGCAGCTTGTCGAAGCCGTCCGTGGTGCGCCGCAGCTGGTGCTGGGCGTCCGGGAAGACCCGCAGCGTGTGGTGCGCGACGGAGTCCCGGAAGATCCGGACCGCCTCGCCCGGCGGGGTCAGGACGTCCTTCGCGCCCCACAGCCCGAGCACCGGCTGACGCAGGCTCTTCAGCACCGGCACGGGGTCGTAGCGCGCCTCGGGGAACACCCCGCCGCCGACGAGCTGGCGGATCATCGTCGACGATGCCATCCGCACGATCGAGCCGTCCATGGCCAGGCGGCGCAGCTGGTTCTCGATCGCCCACGCCTGCTGCCGCGCGGGCTGGACGCCGTTCGCCCCCAGCGTCACCACGAACGCGACGTCCGAAGACCTCGACGCGGCGAGTGGCGCTACCCAGCCCCCTTCGCTCAGCCCCCAGACGCCGACCCGCGCCGGATCGACCTCGGGACGTTTCCGCAGTGCCTCGACGGCGGCCAGCGCGTCGTCCGCGAGTGTCGAGTACGAGCGTTCGAACTGCGAGTAGCCCTCGGTCCGCTTGTCGTAGATGAGTGTCGCGATCCCTTGCCGCGCAAAGGCTTCCGCCTGGTCGCGGTAGTCCTCCCGGCTGTGTGCCCCCGAGCCGTGGACCATCACCAGGCCCGGCAGCTTCGTGCCGCCGGCCGGTGCGACGACGGTGCCGTGCAACGTCACCCCGCCGTTTTCGAAAGTCACGTCGCCGTCCGCCGCCGCCGAAGCCGGTGGCGCCAACGCCGTGACGGCCAGGATCACCCCGGCCAGTAGAGCCCCCTTGAGCATGTGAAACCCCCTGGTGTCATGTCATTCCCCTGGATCCGGGAACGCGAGCAGGCGCACGAGCACGCGCCGCGCTTCCGGTGACCGGTCCTCCTCGGCGCGCCAGTACCGGCGGAACAGCTCCATGTAGTCGTTCCAGAACTGGTGCAGCTCGTCAGCGGTGAGCCAGGTGCCGCCGCGCGCGTAGAGCAGTGCGTCCGGCCAGTCGCCGGGCAGCTCGTCGCGCTTTTCCGCGAACCGGTCGAGCTTTTCGAGGTCTTCCTCGAACCCCTGACGCTGCATGTCGTCGAACAGCACCCGGGATTCGGCGCTTTGCTCACTGCGACGCGGCCAGCGGATGTCCCGCGGGCGCGTCCGCCACCACCGCTCCTTGCCCCGGGCCAGCTCGGGGACGTCTTCGACGAACCCGAACCGCGCCAGCTCACGCAGGTGGTAGCTGGTCGCGCCGGTGTTCTCGCCCAGGGCTCGGGCGAGCTTCGTGGCCGTCGCGGGGCCCG
Organism: Amycolatopsis sp. NPDC021455; assembly: GCF_040640995.1. NCBI lineage: Bacteria > Bacillati > Actinomycetota > Actinomycetes > Pseudonocardiales > Pseudonocardiaceae > Amycolatopsis > Amycolatopsis sp. NPDC021455. The sequence continues at coordinate 26,193 of NZ_JBFACT010000020.1, forward strand.
CCGACAACACGCCGAGTATCCGGCGGCGCAACGGGTGCGTGACGGCCTTGAGGGCGTCCGGGTCCAGTTCTTCGGGTGGTGGAGCGCTGGTCATGACGCCACTGTAGCCATGCAAAGGAAATTGTGCAAAGAAATCTGTGCACGCTCGGCGGGCCGGTGCCCGGCTATGACTTGTCTAAAGTGGACCTACCAGATCGGGTGGTCGCTGAACTTCCGCAGCGTCCGCATCGACGGCCGCACGTAGACCATCCCCGCCAGGAAACCCATGGTGGCGAAGGCGAGCGTCGAGAACGTCGTGAGCAGGTCCGGGGCCTGCAGCTCCGGCGCGTCGTTCCACACCTGGAACACGATCGGCACGGCGAAGGACCCGAGAATCAGCACGAGCGTCAGCACGTACGTGAACACGAGCGCGTTCCGGGTCGCCACGGCGCTGGCCACCACGAGGTAGTTGCCGCGCAGGCACCGGCGGCACGTCAGCACCAGCACGGCCAGCGCGAGCACGCCCAGCGGCGGCAGCACCGCCGCGGCCTTGCCGAGCAGGGTGTCCGGGAGCGCGTGGCCGTGGACGATGCCCTGCAGGTACGTGGTGAGCCCGAACAGCAGCACCATCCCGGCGACCATCGAACACCCGACGACCACCGACCCCCAGCGCACCCGGTCGGCGAACCGGGGCGGCAGCGGCACGAACTCGACCTGCCCGAACGTCCCCTGCACCCACCTCACCTCCGAAAGCCGTGAAGGCCACCATAAGGAACTTGAAGTTCCTCAAGGTGGCCTTCACGAAGATTCAGACCGAAAGGGCTAACTGGCCGCCAGCAAGTTGGCGCAGCGGATCAGCCCGATGTGCGAATACGCCTGCGGGTGGTTGCCGAGGGAGCGTTCCGCGATCGGGTCGTACTGCTCCGGCAGCAGGCCCGTCGGGCCGGCCGCCGCGACGATCTGGTCGAACAGCTCCTGCGCCTCGGTGCGCCGCCCGGTGAGCAGGTACGCCTCGATCAGCCACGCCGCGCAGATGTGGAAGCCGCCCTCGCCGCCCGGCAGGCCGTCGTCGCGGCGGTAACGGTACACAGTGGACCCACTGCGCAGCTCCGCCTCGATCGCGGTCACCGTCTGCTGGAACCGCTCGTCGGCCGGGTCGATCAGCCCGGTGAGCCCGACGAACAGCGACGCCGCGTCCAGGTCCGTGCCGTCGTAGGCCGTGGTGAACGCCTGGACCTCGTCGTTCCAGCCGTGGGTGAGGACGTCGGTCTTGATCTCGTCGCGCAGGCCCGGCCAGCTGCCGGGGATCTCCCGGCCGTACTGCTGCCCGAGCTTGATCGCGCGGTCGATCGTCACCCAGCACATGACCCGCGAGTAGACCCGGTGGCGCGGCACGTGCCGCTCCTCCCAGATCCCGTGGTCCGGCTCGTTCCAGCGTCGCGTCACGGCTTCCGCCATCGCGCGGACCATCTGCCAGTCCTCGTCGCGCAGCTCGCCGCGGGCCGTGGCCAGCGTGCCGACCAGCTCGACGACCGGGCCGAAGACGTCCAGCTGCACCTGGTGGTTCGCCAGGTTGCCGACGCGAACCGGGCGGGAACCGGCATAACCGGGCAGCGACTCGATGACCGCCTCGGCGCCGATGACGCTGCCCGCCAAGGTGTACAGCGGGTGCAGGCGCTCCGGGCCGGCCAGCGTGGCGAGCACGCCGTGCAGCCAGCGCAGGTAGCCCTCGGCCTCTTCGAGCGAACCGAGGTGCACGAGCTCCCGCACGGTCATCGCGGCGTCGCGGATCCAGCAGTAGCGGTAGTCCCAGTTGCGGACGCCGCCGATCTCCTCCGGCAGCGACGACGTCGCCGCCGCCAGCACGCCGCCGGTGTCGGTGTTGACCAGGCCGCGCAGCGTCAGCGCCGAGCGCAGCACCAGGTCGGTCTGCACCTTCGGCAGCTGCAGCTTCGACGTCCACTCGCTCCAGTAGCGGCCCGCGCGGTCGCGTCGCTCCACTTCGGACAGTTCGTGCGGGCCGAGGTCCGTGGTGCCGCAACGCAGCTCGAGCACGACCGGCTGGGTCGGCGTCGGCTGCACGAGCGCGGTCGCGGTGTCGTGCAGGCCGTCGGAGGTGATGGTCCACTCGACGCCCGGCGAGTACAGCACGAACGGCTCCGACGTGCCGAGGACCCGCACGCCGCCTTCGGTGACTTCCAGCTTCACCGGCACACCACCGAACTCGGGGCGCGGCGCGAACTTCACGGACGCCGCCGCCTCGCCGGAGATGACGCGGACCAGGTCCGTCCGATGTGGAGCGCTTTCCGGCTCGAGGTAGTCCGTGACGAGCAGGCGCGACCACCGCGTCTCGACCGTCATCGTGTTCGGCAGGTAGCGCTGGCCGAGCGGGAGGCCGTTGCGGTGCGGCTTGATGGAGAAGTGCCCGGCGCCTTCGCCGCCGAGCAGGTCCGCGAACACCGCGGGCGCGTCCGGGCCGGGGTGGCACAGCCAGGTCAGCTTGGCGTCCGGCGTCAGCAGCGCGACCGAGCGCTCGTTGGCCAGCATCGACAGCCGCTCGATCGGCGGCGCCGACTCGCCGTAGAGCCAGTTGCGGCGCTCCTCCAGGAGGAAGCCGAGGACCAGCGCGACGTCCACGGTGTCGGGCACGCGGAACCCGGCGAGGGTCTCGCCGTCGCCGACCTTGATGCCCAGGTCCGGGCCGGACAGGCGCGCGAAGGCCTTCTCGTCGGTGACGTCGTCGCCGAGGAAGATCGCCGCCGTCGCGCCGACCTGGTGGCGCAGGATGTCCAGCGCGCGGCCCTTGTCCGTCTGGACGACCGCGAGCTCGACGACCTCCTTGCCGTCGGTGGTCGAGACGCCCTCCCACTTCGAGGGACCCGAGTGCACGGCGGCCAGGACGCGGCGGCCCGCCTCGTGCTCGGCTCGGCGCACGTGCACCGCGATGCTGGCCGGCTTGACCTCGAGCGACACGCCCGGGACGTCCAGCACGAGTTGTTCGAGCTCCGACTCCAGCCGCCGGTGCAGCTCCCGCGCCTTCTCGTCGAGGGCGTGGATGAAGCCGATGTCGAACTCCGAGCCGTGGCTGCCGACGAGGTTCACCTCGGACGGCAGCCGCGAGAGCGTGGCGAGGTCACGCAGCGCGCGGCCGGAGATGACCGCGGTGGTGGTCTCGTGCAGACCGGCGAGCGATCTGAGGGCGCCGACGGACTCCGGCAGCGGCCGTGCCTCGTCCGGGTTCAGCGTGATGGGTGCCAGCGTGCCGTCGTAGTCGCAGGCGACCAGCAGACGCGGAGTACGGGCGATCTGCACGATCGCGCGCCGCAACTCGGCGGGCAGGGCCTCGGCAGTCAACACTCCTCCTCAGGAGCTCGTGCGTGGTCGTTCGGGTCAATCGACCGCTTCGGCACCCAACGCCTGTAGGAAAGAGCGCGCCCAACGATCGACATCGTGCGTGAGGACCTGGCGACGCATGGCGCGCATCCGGCGACGGCCCTCTGCCGGGTCGAGGGTAATGGCAGCCACCAGAGCGTCCTTCACCCCGTCCAGGTCGTGGGGGTTCACGAGGAATGCGCTAGAGAGCTCCGCGGCCGCGCCGGCGAACTCGCTGAGCACGAGCGCTCCGCCCAGGTCGTGCCGGGCGGCGACGTACTCCTTGCACACGAGGTTCATGCCGTCACGCAGGGGCGTCACGACCATGACGTCCGCGGCCGAGAAGAAGCCGGCCAGCTCGGTGCGGTCCACGGATTGGTGCAAATAGTGCACGACCGGGTGGCCGACGCGGGCGAACTCGCCGTTGATCCGGCCCACCATCTGCTCGATTTCGCCGCGCATCCGCTGGTAGTGCTCGACACGCTCCCGGCTCGGGGTGGCGAGCTGGACGAACGTGACGTCGTCCGGCTGCAGCCTGCCCTCGTGCAGCAGTTCGTGCAGGGCCTGCAGCCGCAGGTCGATGCCCTTGGTGTAGTCGAGGCGGTCGACGCCGAGCAGGACCGTCTTGGGGTTGCCGAGGTCGCGCCGCAGCTGCGCGGCCCGCTCCTGGACACCCTTGGTGCGGGCGAGGTTGTCGAGGCCGGCGGCGTCGATGGAGATGGGGAAGGCCCCGACGCGGACGGTCCGGTCGCCGACCTGCATGGTGCCCGGCCGCGACCGCACGCCGACCGCGCCGCGCGTCGACTCGAGGCCGATCAGCTGGCGGCACAGCCACAGGAAGTTCTGCGCCCCGCCCGGGCGGTGGAAGCCGACGAGGTCGGCGCCGGTCAGGCCGCGGATGATCGCCGCGCGCCACGGCATCTGCATGAACAGCTCGACCGGCGGGAACGGGATGTGCAGGAAGAAGCCGATGCGCAGGTCCGGTCTCAGCTCCCGCAGCATCGCCGGCACCAGCTGGAGCTGGTAGTCCTGGATCCAGACGGTCGCGCCCGGGGCGGCGACGTCGGCGCTGGCCTGCGCGAACCGGCGGTTGACCTTGACGTAGCTGTTCCACCACGCCCGGTCGAACACCGGGCGCTCGACGACGTCGTGGTAGAGCGGCCAGAGCGTCGCGTTGGAGAAACCTTCGTAGTAGTCGCGGACTTCGTCGGCGCTCAACGAGACCGGGTGCAGCACGAGCCCGTCGTCGTCGAACTCCTCCACGTCGACGTCGGGGATGCCCGGCCAGCCCACCCAGGCGCCCTTCCTCGAGCGCAGGAACGGCTCGAGGGCGGAGACGAGCCCGCCCGGGCTGGCCGTCCAGCGGCGTTCGCCGTCCGCCGTGCGTTCGAGGTCCACCGGAAGCCGGTTCGCCACCACGACGAAATCGGCCTGGTTCGTGTTCTCCTTCTGGTCACTCACAGCTGCTGCTCCTCGCGTCCTGGGTCGCGGCCCCAGAGTGAAACCCTATCGCGTGAGCGATGAACAGCCCGTGACCTCTGGGTTACTCCAAGCTCCGTTCCGTCGGTTCGAGCGGACCGGCCATGCGTGGTCCGGCGAACCGCCGTTCGAGCCTGCCCAGCCCGGTGCGCACCGGCTGAGCGAGCCATTCCCCGAGTACCACGCCCGCTGCCAGGGCAAGCCCGATCGCGACGGCCGTCATGAGCGTGGAGATGTCGCCGCCCGGCTCGACGCCGATCCGGTACAGACCACGGTAGGTCGACAGGCCCGGAAGCAGGGGAGTGATCCCGGACACGGCGACCACCAGCGGGGTGACGCCGAGTCGCCGCGCGAGCACGCCACCGCAGAACCCGACCAGCGTCGCGGCCACGGCCGACGAGCTGACGCCGTCGAGCTTGGCCAGCATGAGCGAGCCGTAGACGGCGGCGCCGATGCCCCCGGCCGCCGCGGCGACCAGCATCGCGCGCATCTTGGAGTAGCTCGCGAGCGCGAAGCAGGCGGAGGCGCCGGCCCCGCCGAGCACGACGAGCGGCAGCTGCTGCGGCGTCGACCCGGTCACCTCGGGCAGCGGCGTGCGCGGCAGGCCGAGCATGACGGCGATCCGCAGCGCCAGCACGACCCCGGCGATCAGGCCCGCCGACATCAGCGCCGTCTCCATGGTGCGGCCGGCGGCGGTGACGTTGTAGCCGGTGATGGCGTCCTGCACCGCCGAGACGGTCGACAGCCCGGACAGCAGCACGGTGACCGCGGCCGCGACCACCAGTGTCGGCTTGTCGGTGGTCAGGACGTTGCTGCTGACGATGACCATGGCCGACAGCGTCGCGACCAGGCCACCGACCACCTGCTGGAAGAAGAACGGCAGCCCGTAGCGGTTCACGACCCGGCCGACCCGGTCGATGACGCCGCTGATGACGAAGGCGACGAGCGCGATGTCGAACCCGCCGCCGAGCAGGATGGTGACGAACGCGGCGACCCCGCCCCAGGACAGCGTCGCGACCCAGCGCGGGTACGGGTGCGGCGCCGACGTGATCCGCTCGAGCTCGGTCTGCGCCTGCTCGGCCCCCATGTGCCCGCGGACGATCTTGCGGACGAGCTTCTCGGTCTCGGTCAGCCGCGTGTAGTCGAGGCTCCGGCTGCGCACGACGCGCAGCGCGGTGATCGGCGTCAGGTCGGTGCCGCGGTGACAGGTCACGGTGATCGACGTGAAGATGACGTCGACCTCGCAGTGCGGCAGCCCGAGCGCCCCGGCGATGGCGAGGATCGTCGCGGTGACGTCGGAAGCGCCGGCACCGCTGGCCATCTGCACTTCGCCGATCCGCAGGGAGAGGTCGAGCACGAAGTTGACGGTGGCCTCGTCGGGCAGGTTCGGACCCATCGCCTCTTCGGCGTCGACGGCGGGCAGCTCGCCGGTCGGAGCTTCGAGGACGTGCCACGGGCGTCGCTTGAGGAGGTTGGGACGGTGGGCTCGCGGCTTCGGTGTTTCGGGAGGTTCGAGGAGGGGCCATCTGGTCACGGTGCCCCCGTTGGTGCGCTCGTTGATCTTCATGATCCATCCACCTCCTCGTTCTCTCCACCGGACCATCGACGGGTACCCGCCGACCGTTGCATGGATCATGGAGTGGCGTCCACCACGTCGCTCCATAGTGGCCGCGACCAGGCGATCCTGCCTCCCGAGCGGATCATGGAAGGCGGCCCGATACACTGGGTGCGGGCGCTCCGGCGCCAGGCCGCTATAGCTCAGCTGGTAGAGCATCTGTCTTGTAAACAGAAGGTCAGGGGTTCGAGCCCCCTTGGCGGCTCTCGTCACCGGCCGCCCTTCCCGGGCGGCCGACTTCCGGTATCCCCGTGGGCGGACAGCTGCCGAGCTCACGAAGAATTGCTGCCGAATAGGCCGGGTGGTCACCGGCGCGCATAAATGCATTGACCTTGCGGCGTCAGTGCCCGATGATGGTTCCACACGAACGAACCGAGGAGAGACCATGACGCACATGCTGAGGCGAGAGGCGTGGCACACCGCCACCGTCGCGCCGTGCGAACTCATGTGTCTCCACCTGCGGCGACACGGCTTCCCGCCATGACCTAGCCCGTCATGCCAGGGAGCCGCCCATCGGGAAACCGAGCCGGGCGGTTTTTTTGTTGTGCCATTTTCTTATCGGCGTGCTTCGGAAGCGGCGCGGCCTCCAAAACCGCGGCCCGAGGGTTCGACTCCTTCCGCCGGTGCTCTTTGAAAACTTCATTTCCCTGCGCCTGTCTCGGCCGCGAAAGTGCGGGCGACGCGGGTGCGCCTCCGTAGCTCAGCAGGACAGAGCAGCGGCTTCCGAAGCCGCGGGTCCCAGGTTCGAGTCCTGGCGGGGGCACCACGGCGCGTTGGTCCAGCGGTACGGATCCCCGGTTCTCACTCGGGAGACCCGGGTTCGACTCCCGGACGCGCTACGCCCCCGTAGCCCAATTGGAAGAGGCAACGCGCTCAGAACGCGTCCAGTCCAGGTTCGAATCCTGGCAGGGGCACCGTGGCCGATGCCGAAGGAGACGAGGCCCCGGGCTGTGGCCCCGGGCGAAGCCGGTGCGAGTCCGGTCGGCCACTCACGCGCGCGGTTCGGCAGCCAGCGAGGCCTCATAAGCCCCGCCGACGTGGATCGACACCACGGCGCGCGACGCCACGACCCGTGTCATGACGGTCATGGGGCGGCCTGCAAAGCCGCTGCTACCGGGTTCGACTCCCGGGCGGGTCTCCACCGGCTCCACTGTGCGCATACCGCGGTAAGCCGAACGGACGCTATCCGTCCACTGTGAACCGGCATAGAGTCCCGTCCGGGCCCGTGACCGGGCGTTCTTTGGGGGAATCATGCGCACAGCACGCTCGTCGGTGACCGTCGCCCTGGCCGCCGCGCTCTTCACGCTCGCTTCGCTCGTCACCGGCTTCACCGCCACCGCGGCCGCGCTCAGCTCGCCGCCGTCGAGCTTCACCGCCGTCCAGCCGACGCGCTTCCTCGACACCGTTCGCGGGGTCGGCATCCCGGTCGGGGCCGTGGGCGCCAAGACCACCGTGACGGGCAGCGCGGCCGCGCTCGCGCCCGCGAACAGCACCGCCGTCGTGCTCAACCTCTGGGCGGAGAGCCCGACCGCCGACACCGCTATCACGGTGTTCCCACACGGCCAGGCCCGGCCGGCCCTCCCGAACCTGCTGGTGCAGGCCGGCAAGCGACGCTCCAACCAGGTCACCGTGCAGGCCGGCGCGGACCGGACGCTGGACTTCTACAACGAGGCCGGCTCCACCCACCTCATCGCCAGCATCGTCGGCTACTACTCGACCGATCCCGGCTCGCGGTACACGCCGCTGAGCCAGTCGGGGCTGCCGCTCGCCCAGATCGGTGCCGGCGTCACCACCAAGCTGAGCCTGGCGGACCGGGTCCCCGCGACGGCCACCGCCGTGACCCTCACCCTGACGCTGACCGAGCCGACCGCGGCCACCTACGTCACGGTCTTCCCGCACAGCACCCCGCGGCCGACCATGGCCAACGTCGCCGCGTACCCCGGCGGCCAGGGCTCGAACCTGGTCACCGTCAAGATCGGCGCGGACCGGTCGATCGACCTGTACAACCTCGCCGGCAACGTGAGCACGTACGTGGCGCTGGCCGGCTTCTACGCCACCGACTACGGAGCCCTGTTCACGCCGGTCGCCCCGGAGCGGGTGCTGGACACGCGCACCGGGCTCGGCACCACGGACGGCAAGCCCAGGAAGATCGGCGCGAACAGCGACCTCTCGTACTGGCTGCAGCCGTCGATCCCGTCGAACGCGCTCGCCGTCGTCCTGAACCTGACCGGCTACTCGGCGACCGCGAACACCGCCGTCACCGCGTGGGACCGCAATTCGGAGAACCAGCCGGACCCGACCCTGACCCTCACGCCCGGACAGACCATCTCGGTGGCGGCCGCGCCCCTCGTGTCGCCCGTCGGCCCGGCCGCGAGCACCCCCTACGACCAGACGCGCGCGGTCTACGTCCACAACCGCGCCGGCTCGGTCGACGTGACGGCCGACCTTTCCGGCTACTTCACCCTGCCGCCGGCCGACTGCCAGGCCGGGTGCGTGTCGGCGTGGGGCAGCTACTCGTGGCGGCAGGGCGATGGATACGTCGTGGTCCCGAAGCCGATGGCGGGCTTGAGCGGCGTCGTCGCCGTCGCGGGCTGGGCTTCCCACGGGTACGCCCTCGGCGCCGACGGAACCGTGCGCGCCTGGGGCTACAACTGGACCGGTGAGCTGGGCAACGGGTGGTCGTCGAGCGGCACCTCGGCCGCACCGGTGCCGGTCGTGGGCCTCACGTCGGTCACGGCGATCGCGGCCGGTCACAACCAGGGCTACGCGCGGCGCTCCGACGGCACCGTGTGGCAGTGGGGGCAGAACGCCGACGCGCCGGTGCAGGTCGCCGGGCTCACCGGGGTCACCGCCATCGCCGCCGCGCGGGACACCGCGTACGCGCTGAAGTCCGATGGCACCGTTTGGGCCTGGGGCAGCAACACCCGTGGCGAGCTGGGCAACGGCTCCACCGCGGCGAGTTCCGCCGTGCCCGTGCGTGTCTCCGGCTTGACCGGCGTCAAGGCCATCAGCAGCGGGGACGGCTACAGCGGTTACGCGATCAAGACCGACGGCACGGTGTGGGCCTGGGGCGACAACACCTACAGCCAGCTGGGCAACGGCGTCGCGTGCACGACCTCGAGCTGCGTGTCCCGCACGCCGGTGGCGGTGCCGGGGCTGACGGGCGTCTCCGCCGTCGTCGGCAACTGGTCGAATGCCTACGCTCTGCGGACCGACGGCACGGTCTTCGCCTGGGGTGACAACCGGAAGGGCCAGCTGGGCAACGGCTTCGACTGCGTCAACCCCGGCCCGGGCTGCTCCTCGGCGGTTCCGGTCCAGGTGCGCGACCTGACCGACGCCAAGGCCATCGGGTTCTTCGGCGGCGGCGGTTACGCGGTCCGCGCGGACGGCACGGTCTGGGGCTGGGGCGACAACTCCTCGTTCGCCCTGGGGCAGGGCGTCTTCAACTACCCCTACTACACGACGGTTCCGGTGCAGGTGCCCGGCCTGAGCGGCGTCAAGGCGGTCCTCGAAGGAGTGGCCCTCGGGTCGTGACCACCGGAAACTGTCGGTGGTCCGGTCTAGTCTCCGTGGGGAGTCCGGAACCGGGGAGGAAACGATGGCCACGACGCACACGCTGGAAACGCCCGAAGCCGACATCGTCTACGACGTCCACGGGCCGGCGCCCGCCGAGAGCCCGCGGCCGTCGCTGCTGATGATCGGGCAGCCGATGACGGCCGAGGGGTTCGGCACGCTGGCGTCGTACTTCCCGGAGCGGACCGTGGTCACCTACGACCCGCGCGGGCTCGGGCGCAGCGTCCGCAAGGACGGGCGGGACGACCACGTGCCCGCCGTCCAGGCGGAGGACATCCACGCGGTGATCCAGGCACTCGGCGCCGGCCCGGTCGACGTGTTCGGCAGCAGCGGGGGCGCGATCGCCGGGCTCGCGCTGGTGACCGCCCACCCCGGCGACGTGACGACCCTGGTCGCCCACGAGCCACCGCTGGTCAAGACGCTCCCCGACGCCGCGGCGGCCGAACGCGCGAGCAAGGCGATGCGGGACGCGTACCAGGCCCGCGGGTTCAGCGCCGGGATGGCGGCGTTCATGCAGCTGGGGGCGTGGAAGGGCGAGTTCACCGAGGACTACTTCGCGCTCCCACCGGCGGACCCGGCCCAGTTCGGACTGCCAACCGAAGACGACGGCCGCCGCGACGACCCGCTGCTGTCGGAAAGGTCGCTGGCGGTGACGGATTACGAGCTCGACGTGGCGGCGTTGACGGAGGCGCCGACGCGTGTCGTGATCGCTGTCGGCGAGGAGTCGCGAGAGGTCTTCACCGGGCGCACGGCGCTGGCGACCGCCGCGCTGCTCGGGCAGGAAGCGACGGTGTTTCCGAGCCACCATGGGGGTTTCCTCGGTGGTGAGTTCGGTTATGCCGGGCAGCCGGAAGCCTTCGCGGCGAAACTGCGGGAGGTTCTGGGAGGCTGACCCTCCTCTGCTGAGGTGTGGCGGTGGCGCTGCCCACCATCCAGCGGGAGCTCGGCACCGGCGAGTCCGCGCTGGGCGGCACGCGTCGGACGGAACGACGGGCCGCGAAGGCATGCGCCTGGTGGCTTGGTCCGTTCTGGAGTACGAGGGCGCCGAGCCGGATCCGGACCACACGGCGCGGACCCAGCGCTGGCGGGATCGATGGACCAGATCACGGCGATGAAGGCCGACGGGCGGCTGCTGGGCCGTGGCGACCCGGCGAGCCTGAAGGTGCTGCTGATGGCCGCCGCGATGGCGCTGGTGACGCTGCCGAACGTGGTCGAGGGCCTGACGGGCAAGGATCCGGCTTCGCCGGAGTTCGTGCGGCAGTACGCCGACCAGCCGGCCCGGCTGATCGAGCACCTGAGGCCCGGACAACCGGCCTGACGGTTCATCGCGGGGTTCACGACGATCCCTCAGTGCTCAACGGGTTCCGTGGTGGACACCGTTCGGCCGGAGCCGGGCGTGGACGCCGGTGCGGCAGGTCCGGCTAGGGCCAGGCCGGCGACCAGCGCGAGCGCGACGATGAACAGAGCCGTGCGGACGAGGGCGGAAACAGAACAGACGACCATCATGGCGGGCTCCTCAAGGTTTCCCCGATTGCCGGGGTTCGACGGGTCCGCGGTGTTCGCGGAATACCTTGATGGTGCGCGCCGGTAATGTGACTCGACAAGGCGTTTCCTGTTGCAGGAAACGGCCGGACCCGGAAACCCGGGCGGTCGCTCACGGCTCGGTGGCGCGAGCGGAGACCGTGCTTCCGGGCGGTCTGCCGCCGGCTGGAAGCCGACGGCGACCGCGGTCTTCGGAACTCAATGCGTAGTCATAACGGCGACCTCACGACCGATTCGGCTTCTCCGGCGTTGATCGGTACGACGTGGGGCTTCGCTACCACCGGCGGCCGGGTGGCCGGGAAGTGTCGTGTTTTTGACTGGTTTTTCGCAGGTGAGAACCACGACGGCGAGCTACGCGGTGGGTGTCCCACGCGACAGAAGCGAGACAACGCGGGGTGCGTTGCAACGGATTTCGCCGTGGTCGCGACTGGTCCTCATGAATGCGGCGTCCATTCCTGAAGCCGCCCGAAGATTCGAGGAACGATGAACGCGAGGATTCTGCTCGTCGCGATCGTGATCACGCTGACCGGTGGGGGCGCCGCCGCCTGCACGGCCGACCCGTTAGACGTGACCTGCCAGGAATACGCCGGTCTCGGGGAAACCCAGCAGCTGGACCTGGCCGCCCGATGGGGGTCTCCCGCGCGTGACCGCGTCGACGCGGCGGGCCGCATCGTCGCCCCGCGGTACCGGAGTGACCTGCTGGGCTATTGCCGAACGCATCCGGACGACAAGTTGAAAGATCTCGAGATCACCTTCCGGTGAGCACGATTCTGCCCCACGAAAAGGAGAAAACAATGAGTGCCGAACCGCAGCCGATCGGAAGCCAGGCCGAAGTACGGCCGTACAGCCAGGCCAGCCGCGCGGGCTACGGCCTGCTCTGGACGGCGTGGACCATCTTGCTCACCATCGGTGGGTTCGTTCTGTTCGCGCAAAGCTCGGTTTTCGCCGGGTTGATCAGCCTGGGCCTCGCCGCGCTGGCCCTCCGGTACACGTGGCGGATCTGGACCTGGCAGGCGAGGCGGCTCATCTTCTTCATCGTCTTCTGATCACTTCGCGTACGTCAGCCGGTTCTGGTACTGGGCCTCGCCGAGCACCGCAGGATTGAGAGTGACCCGATACGCGGCGGCCTCCGCCCACCAGCGCGCCGCCGCCTGCCGGTCTCCGCGGCCGGCCGCGGTGTTGCCCAGGCCCGTGAGCGCCCGTGCCCGCTCGTAATCGCTGCCCGCGTCGTCCGCCACCTCGGCCGCGCGGCGATAGCAGGACTCGGCGTCGTCCCACCGGCCGGCGCGGAAATGCACCCAGGCTTCACAGTTCACCGACATAGCCCGATCGATCGGCAGCTGAGCGAGCTCGGTCGCCTCCCGTGCGGCGGGCAGTGCCTCGGCGAACCGCTCGAGAGCCACCGAAGCGAGGGCGATTCCGCGAAGCGCGATCACCACGTTCCTCGTCCGGCCGGTCCGGCGGTAGACGCCCAGCACCGTCGTCAACTCGGTCAGGGCCCGTTCGGCTTCGCCTCGGTACAGGCGCGCCCACGCCAGGCTGGACAAGGCGTCGATCGCGCCCCGGTCGTCGCTGGCCAGCGCGAACTGCTCCTGGGCCTGTTCGTGGAGGCGGACGGCGTCGTCGACGTGGCCGGCCTCGATGCAGGCCATACCCAGGTTGTTGAGGATCATTCCCGTCGTGCTCGGGTCACCCACCGCCCGGGCGGCCTCGAGCGCGCGCTCGTGCGTCCGCATCCACGGCTCGAACAGCTTCTCGCGGAAGAAGAACGCGCGCAGGAGGAACGCGAGCTGCCAGCAGCGGTCGTACAGCCGGTGCCGGGCGGCGACGTCGACCGTGTCGGCGAGCGTCGGCCACTGCGCGGCCAGCCACGCGAGTGCGCCGTCCGCGTCCGAGAAGGCCACGGCGGCCGGGGCCGGCAGGCCGGTGACCGGCCGGAACCGATGGGGCTCGGCGAGCTCGTCCGCCGCGAGCGTCATCGCGACGAGGTGGTCGACGAGCCTGCGCACTGCTGCTTCGCGGTCGTCCGGTCCGACTTCGGGGAGGGCGTGCTTCGCCGCGAAGGTGCGGATCAGGTCGTGGAGCTCGACGTAGCCCCGTTCGTCGCGGACGACCAGGTGTGCGTCGTGCAGCCGATCCACCAGGCGGTCCGCCTCGCCGGTACCGAGACCGGCGAGTGCCTCGACGGCACCGGTTTCCGCGGCGGCCGCGGGATGGAGGGCGAGCAGCCCCAGCAGCCGCCGCTGGTCGTCGGGAAGTGCATCGTAGGAGACGGTGAAGGCGGTGGAGACGCTTCGCTCGTCGTCCTCCAGCGCGCCGAGCCGGGTGGTCTCGTCGGCCAGCCGGTCGCGCAGCTTCGCCGCCGTCCAGCCGCCTGCGACGAACCGCGCGGCCACGACGCGCACCGCGAGCGGCAGCTGCCCGCAGTACCGGACGATTTCGGTCGCCACGCCCTCGTCCTCCGGCGCGTGGTCGCCGGCGACGGACCGGAGCAGCTTCACGGCGTGGTCGAGGGGGAGGACCTCGACGGGGAAGTGCCAGGCGTCGTCGAGGGCGGGGAGCCGGCCCCGGCTGGTCACCAGGATCCGGGACGACGTCTCGCCGTCGACGATGGCCCGGATCTGTTCGACGGACCGCACGTTGTCGAGCACGAGGATCATCCGCCGGCCGCGCAGCTGGTCGCGGACCAGGTTGGCCCGGCCGTCTTCGTCGGCGGGGACCTGATCTGCCGGAACGTCCAGCAGTCGCAGCAGCCGGTGCAGGGCTTCGCCGGGCGAAAGCTCGACGGCGCCGGGGGTGTGCCCGCGCAGGTCGAAGAAGAGGCAGCCGTCCGGGAACGCGCTCGCGACCCGCCGGGCGGCGGCGACGGCCAGTACCGTCTTCCCGGCTCCCGCCATCCCGTGCACCACGCCGACGCGGGCCGCGTCCGGGCGGAGAAGCAGCGCGGAAAGTGCTTCGAGCTCGGTTTCGCGGCCGACGAAGTATCGTCCGCTGTCGGGCAGCCCGACGATGCCGCCGGCGTTCCGGCGCGCGGAGGCTGCCGATTCGACGGCGAGTGCGAGAAGTGCTCCGCCGGCGCCCAGAGCCTGGTCGCAGGCCATGGCCAGATCCCGGTTCACCCGGGCCTTGCCGTTCTCCACCTTGCTGAGGTAGCCCTTGGTGAAATGGACGGCCGCGGCCAGTCCGGTCAGTGACATGCCAACTGACGTCCGGCGACGCTTCAATTCCGCTCCAAAGTCCGGCATGGGTCGATCATCCTGTATTCGGCGAACGTGGGGAAGGGACGGCCGGCGGCCCGGGCCCGCCGGCGTGTACCTGGTCAGCCCAGCAGGGAGACCAGCTGGCCGAGCACGATGATGAGGTGCGTGTGCATCGGTTTCACCCTTTCCGGATCGCGTCGCCGACGTTTCCGTGCGGCGAGTTCCTTGGTCGCCGAAGGATTTCGACGAGCCAAGCTTGACCCGGCGATTTCCTCGATGACAGGCGTTTCCTGTTGCCTGTCAAGAGAAATCAGGGATACCGCTTTTGACCTGCGGTGTTTCCGTGAACCGGAAACACCGGGAAACAGGTGAGGCGTCGTGGTACGCGGGGAAGATGAGTAGACTTCCCGGCAACGACCAAGACGGAGGTGGCGGCTTGGCTCAGGAGGCGGCCGACGCGAAGATCAACGCTCTCTCAACGGAGCTGAAACTGCTTCGCAAGGGGCTGGGTATCCAAGCGAAGACCCTGCCCGGTGTCGTCGGCGAACGCTTGCGCGAAGTTTGCGGTGTCCACGAGGGGGACAACCCGGGGACGGTCCGCGGCAAGGTCGTCGACACCCTCCGCAGGTTGATCGAAAGGCTGCCCGAACCGCAGCAGGAAACGGCGCGGATCGTCCTGGGTTTCGGCACCGGCGCGAACGAGCGCTACACCCAGCGGCTCGAACTGCTGGGCACCGGAGCCGACCGCAACGTGCGCACGATGCAGCGCCGCGCCGACGACGTCATCTACCTGATCGCCGAGGCCGCGTACGGGGGACCGCCGCCGTTCGAAGGGGTCTCGGCCATCAGCCAGGACGGGCCCTGGCACACGTCGGCGTTGGCGGTCCGGCTGAACCTGACGGGTGCCGCCGCCGAGGTGTTCGAGACCCGGAAGGTGGTCAGCCACGTCGCCGGGCTCTCCGAGATCGACCACGCCATCTCCCTCGCCCGGCCGGCCCGCACCACCGGCCAGCCGGACCTTTCCGGACTCGGCATCGACGTCGTGGCCGGGGGCGAGGTGCACTCCGTGCGGATGGTCAGCTCCAGCCGGGTCGCGTTCAACCTGCGGCCGCCCCGGCCGCTCGACGCGGGCGACCAGCACGAGTTCTTCTTCCGCATCAGGCTGGACGAACTGCCGGCCCCCTTCTACTGCTGCACGCCGGAGTTCTGGTGTGAGCGGTTCGACCTCAACATCCGGTTCGATCGGCGGGAACCGCCGCTGCGCATCTGGCGCATCGACGGTGACCTCTCCAAGGACGCCGAGGACCCGCTTCCGGCCCGCAAGCCGCTCTTCCTGGACAACGCCGGTGAAGTGCACACCCGTTTCCACGGCCTCCGGCCCGCGAGGTCCTACGGCGTGGGCTGGCAGCCGGCCTCCTGAGCCGCTGGTCCGGCCCGGAGCGAGCCGGCTGTTCGCTGTGCGCGCCATTCTCTCCCCCGCCCGCGATCGCCTTCTCCCACGATGCCGTATCCGGGCGGGGTGAAGGTCGCCGAAAACAAGACAAAAGCGCGACAGTCCGGAACGCGGGGTCCGCGCGGCGCTTTTCTTTTCCCGATGCGGGTAACACCCCGAGCGGGCCCGGCGACTGCGTCCAGGTGATGCAGCCCTGTGACGTCTTCCTCAGTTTCACCTGGTCGGACATCGACGAGGTGCTCAAGCTCGAGCGGGCGCTGCAGGCCGCCGGTCTGCGGGTCTTCCGGGACAGCGAGGGAATCCGGGAATTCGAGGGCATCACCGAGGGCCTCGACGCGGCGCTGGCCTCGTCGACCGTGCTCCTCGCCTACTACTCGCGCAGGTTCCCGACCCGGTACGCCTGTCAGTGGGAGCTGACTTCCGCGTTCCTCGCGGCCCAGGCCGCCGGCGATCCCCGGCGGCGGGTGCTCGTGGTCAACCCCGAGGCCGACGGGAACCACATCGCTCCCGTGGAACTGCAGGACGCGGCGTACTTCGGCCGCCCTCGTGACGAGCGGGACCGCTTCCGCATCGCCGGCCGGGTCGCCGAAATGGTCCGGGCGGCCGGCACGCCGCTGGGTGCGGTTCGCAGCGCCGCACCGATGCTGCCGCGGCTGCTGCGGCCGCGGCGGTTCGTCGGCCGTTACCAGGAACTCTGGCGGATCCACAGCGCCCTGCACTCCCGCGAGCTGCCGCCCGCCACGCCCCGGACGTCCTCGGCACTCGCCGTGGTCCGGGGCCTCGCCGGGCTCGGCAAGACCAGCCTCGCCGAGCAGTACGCGTTTCTCTTCCGCGACGCGTTCCCCGGCGGCGTGCGGTGGATCGGGCTGTTCGGGCAGGATGACGCGGCCGGCGCGGCCGTGCGGTTCCACGCGGGTCTGCGGACGATCGCCGCCGAACTCGGCGTCGACGTCGCAGGCTTGCCGCCGGACGAAGTGCGGGCGGGTGTCGCGCGCCGGATCGAAGCCGACCGGCGGTCGCAGCTGTGGATCATCGACGACGTTCCGTCGGAACTGCCCGCCGAGGTGCTCGACGAGTTCGTGATGCCGACGTCGTTCGTCCGGACGGTCCTCACGACGAGGAGCGGGAACCCGCAATGGCCGGCGCCGGTCGTGGAGCTGACTGGCCTGACCGAGGACGAAGGTTCGGCGCTGTACACCGAAATCACCGGGTCCGACGACCCCGTCGAGCTTTCCGCCGTGCGCCGGCTCGTCGAGCGGTGCGGTGGGCATCCGATCGTCTTGACGAGCGTGGTCACCGCCCTGCGCGACGGCCGCGGCGCGATCGACGAGACCGGTTTCGCCGATGTCCTCGACTCTGTGAAGGGCGATGCCGTCGACGTCCTGGCGCGGGCTGTCGGCGAGTGCTCGTCGACCGCGCGGCGGATCCTGCGGATCGCGGCGGCGATCTCCCGGGCCCCCGTGCCGCCGGACCTCGTCCGGCGTGTTCTGCCGGGTGAACCGGTCGCCGACGCGGTGGCCGAGCTCGCCCGGCGTGCGCTGCTGATCCACCTCGGCACGGAGTGGGACGTGCACGCCCTGGTCCGCGACGCGGCCGGCCTTGACGACGACCTCACGCGCAGGACCGCTTCGGCCGTGCTCGAACTGCCGGGGGACACCCGCCACCTCCACGCGCACGCCGCGGCGCTCGCCGTCCACGAGTGCGTCCCCGCGCACCAGCGAGCCCGGTTGCTGCGATCGGGGCTGGACTGGTTCCGGGAGCAGGGAGAAGTCGTCGCCGCGCGGGCCGTGGCGAAGCGGATCTTGACCGCGGAGGGGGCGACGGCCGCCGACCGGGTCGCCGCGGCCGCGGCGCTGGCCGATTCGGGCGACTTCGCCGAGGCGGCCGAGGTGTGCCGTCCACTCGTGTCGGAGGGGAGCCCGGAGGACGCCTTCCGAGCCCGGCTGACGTGTGTGCGCGCGCTCGACCAGCTGGGCCGGTACGCGGATGCGGACTCCCTGTGGCCCGGCCACGTCCCGGAACCGTTGCCGGAGCGGGAAAAGATCGAGGCCCGGGTGTTCATGGCGGTCGCCAGGCGGATGCGCGGGCGGTTCCGGGACGCAATCGGCCTCCTCGAGGGCACCGACGACCCGCGGGCCCGGCTCGAACTGGCTCGCCTGAAGATCATCACCGGTGACCTCAAGGCGGCGCGCACGATCGCCGACGCCGTCATCCGCGCGCACGACACTCCCGACCACGAGCGGCACCCGCTGCGGCTGGAGGCGATCGGCGTGTACGCCGAAGCGGAAATGTCCGTGGATTTCACCGAGTTCACGACGCGCGACGAGGGCTGGGACGCGCTGGAGGTGCGCCTGCGGTCGGCCCGTGACAGCTTGGCCGGGCTCCTCGGGAACGACAGCCCGCTGACCTTGGCGGCCGGCGTCCGGTGCGCCCGCACATCGGTGACGCGAGGCCGGCCGAGACGCGCACTGCGCGAATTTTCGGAGCTCGAACCCCGGGTCCGGCGGGTTTTCCGCGAACACCACCCGCTGTACCACTGGCTGCGTTACTCGAGCGCGCAGGCGTACGCCCAGCTCAACCAGTACGAGGACGTCGCCGGCATTTTGCGGCCGTTGCTGGAAAAGCAGCGGGAGTCGATCGGTCCCTACCACCCCGACACCATGCGAACCCAGCTCGACCTGGGCATCTCCCTCGCCCTGTGCGGGGACAAGGAGGCCGCGGTGCCGTTGGTCGTGGAGGCGGATCGCCGGATCGGCGAGTCACTCGGGTGGCGTGCCGAGCTTCGGAACCGCGCCTGGATCACGAGAGCCCTGCTGAACCTCCCGGTGGTCGTCTGGCGGTTCTTTCCCTACGTCGACGCCCTTTTCGGGAAGAAGAAACCCGAAGAGGACTGATTCTGTCGCGTTTTTGTCTTCTTTCGGCCGTGAATGTCACGGTATCAATTCGGTGTGTAACACGGCCCATTGTCGAGTTGATTCCCATGGGCGTCGGCAATCGAAATTCAGCGCGGAGGTCTGGGCATGGAGAAGCCGTTGGGCAGCCGGTACCGGCTGGGTGACCTGCTGGGCAAGGGCGCGATGGGACGGGTCTTCGCCGGCTCCGACGAGCAGGGGAAGGCCTACGCGTTCAAGCTGCTCCGCGACGAGCTGGTCGAGGACCCGGAACTGGTGGCGCGGTTCCTGCAGGAGCGGTCCATCCTGGTGGGGCTGCGGCACCCGAACCTCGTCGGCGTGCACGACCTCGTCGTCGAGGGCGAAACCGTGGCCATCGTGATGGACCTGGTCAGCGGTGGGGACCTCCGCGCACTCCTGACCGAGAAGCAGACGCTGTTGCCGACCGAAGTCGCCCGCATCGGAGCCGGGGTGGCGTCGGCGCTCGCGGCCGTGCACCAGGCGGGTGTGGTGCACCGCGACGTCAAACCGGAGAACGTCCTGATGGACGGGACCGTGCCGCGCCTGACCGACTTCGGCATCTCGCGCCTCGCGACCGCGACCGATCTGGGGCGCCGGTCGCTGCTGGCCGGCACGCCCCAGTACCTCGCCCCCGAACTCGGCAAGGGCCTCGACGCGACACCCGCGTCGGACCTGTATTCGCTCGGCATCCTGCTTTACGAGCTGTGCTGCGGCGTCACCCCGTTCGCCGGGCAGTCGACGTTCTCGGTGATCCGGCTGCACGAAAGCGCGATGCCCGGCCGCCCCGCCGGCGTGCCCGACCAGCTGTGGGACGTGCTCACCTGGCTGATGGCGAAGCGACCGGCGGACCGGCCGGAATCGGCGCAGCAGGTCGCGACGATCTTGGACGCGCTGGTGCTGGAGCTGATCAACCAGCCGCTCGTCCTCCCGCTCACCACGCCACCGCCCCCGGTACCCCTGAACGAAACGGGCCTGGGCACGGAAACCGTCTTCGGCATGCCCGCGCCCCCGCCGCCCATGCCCCTCACGACCGCACCGCAGACCATGCCGCCCGGAGGGAACATGCCCCCACGCAAACGTCGCCAAGGCCGGATCGTGCTCGTCCTGGTCGCCGTTGTCGTTCTGCTGGCAGGCGGATGGCTCGTCCTCCGCCCCGCTTCGGGCAACTCGGCAGCCCCGCAGCCGACCACGGCCCACCCGACCGTCACGCAGACCGTCGAGTCCACAAGCGACTCGCCGACGGCGACGACGACGGCGACGCCCACCGTGATGCCCAACGTGATCGGCAAGAAGCTCGCCGACGCCCAGGATGCGCTGCCGGGCCTCCAGCCGACCATCGAGGACAAGATCGACGCGACCGCATCCGACGGCACGGTCATCGCCCAGGATCCGGCGGCCGGGGCGGCGATCGGCGGCCCGGTGAAGCTGACGGTGGCCCGCCAGGCCCAGCTGGTCTACCTCGACTCGATGAAGCCGTCGACCGGCGACTGGAGCAACAGCGTCCAGAACGCCAACATCGCCGGCAAGAACTACCTGCACGCACTGGGCAACGAGGTGCGGGCCGAGACGACCACCCAGGGGATCGAGTACACCATCTCCAAGGGGTTCCGCCGGTTCACCGCGACCGCCGGCATCGACGACAACGCGAGCGATTCCTCGCTGAAGATGCAGCTCGAAATCTTCGCCGACGGCCGGCAGATCTTCAACAAGCCGGTGGTCTACGGAACGCCGACGCCGATCGATCTCGACGTGAGTGGTGTGCTGAGGCTGAGGATCCAGTACGAAGGCGTTTCCGGACGTTCGTGCTGCTACTCGAGCTACCTCGTCCTCGGCACCGCCGAACTGCTCGGCCTCCCCGGCGAGGTGCCGACGTCCCCGACCACGACCAGCTGACCGGCGTGTGGATCGGCAACCGCGTCCGGATCACCATCGGCCGGGCTTCGGACAACGACATCGTGCTGGCGGACCTGCAGGTCTCCCGCCGCCACGCGCGGCTGGAACGCGTCGGTGGGGCGTGGCGGCTGACCGACCTGGGCAGCCGGAACCCGACGCTGGTCAACGGCATCCCGGTCGCCGGGCGGTCGCCGCTCGCCGATGGTGATCGGATCACGGTCGGGGCCACCGATCTCCGGGTCGACGGGGACAACCTCGTCACGACCGGCGGGGAACGCACCCGCCTCGTGGCCGACGACGTCGGCTTCGCCGTCGGGGACAAGCAGCTGTTGTCGGGGATTTCGCTCGACCTGCGTCCCGGGCAGCTGGTCGCGGTCGTCGGTCCCTCGGGGGCGGGGAAGTCGACGCTGCTCAAGGTGCTGTCCGGCGAGGTCGCGCCCACCACCGGGCGCATCACCTACGACGGCTACGACATGCACCGGCAGCGTTCGGCGGTGGCCCGCCGGGTCGGGGTCGTGCCACAGGACGACGTCGTCCACCGGCGGCTGACCGCCCGCAGCGCCCTGACCTACGCGGCCAAGCTGCGGCTGCCCGACGACACCGGTGGGGCGGCGCGCCGGCGGCGGGTGGCGGAAACGCTGGCCGAGGTCGGGCTCACCGACCACGCGGGCACCCCCATCCACCGGCTGTCGGGCGGTCAGCGCAAACGCGTTTCGATCGCGCTCGAACTGCTGACCGCGCCGTCGCTGCTGATGCTCGACGAGCCGACGTCGGGCCTGGACCCGGCGCTGGACAAGCAGATCATGAGCCGGTTGCGGGAACTCGCCGACGCGGGTCGCACGGTCGTGGTGGTCACCCACAACGTCACCAACCTCGACGGCTGCGACCGCGTGCTGCTGCTGGCCCCCGGCGGCGTGCCGGTGTTCAACGGACGGCCCGCGGAGCTGAGGGCCCGGTTCGGCACCGCCGACTGGGCGGACATCTTCCACCGGGTGGTCTCGGGGACCGCGCCACCGCACCAGCCGTCCCCGGTCAGCCCGGCGCCCCCGCCGGAGGCGGCCGCCGAGCCGCCGCCGGTGCACGCCGGGCTGGCGCACCAGGTCGGCACACTGGGCTCCCGGCACCTGCGGCTCATCCTCGCCGATCCCGGGTATGCCCTGTTCCTCCTGCTCGTCCCGGTCGTCCTGGCCGTGCTCGCCCTGGCTGTGCCCGGCCACGAAGGACTGCGGCGATCAGCGCCCGAGCACCCGACGGAAGCCGCGCAGATGCTCGTGCTCGTCTTCGTCGGCGCGGCGTTCATGGGCGCCGCCGCGTCGGCGCGGGAGGCCATCGCCGAGCGGGCGATCTTCCTGCGGGAACGGGCCGTCGGTCTGCGGCCCGGTGCGTACGCGCTGGCGAAAGCCGGCGTGTTCACCGTCGTCGCGGCTGTCCAGGCCGCGGTGCTCGTCGGTGTCGTGACGACGGTCAAACCCGGGCCGGTCTCCGCTGTGCTGCTGCCGCGCCCGGTTGCCGAGCTCTGGATCGCCGTCTGGCTGACAGCACTGGCGTCCTGCCTGCTCAGCCTGCTCGGTTCGGCGTTGGTGCGCTCGACCGAGCAGACGACACCCGTGCTCGTCGTGACGGTGATGGCCCAGCTGGTGCTGTGCGGCGGGATGGTCCCGGTCGCCGGGCGGCCGGTCCTGGCCCAGCTGTCCTGGCTGGCGCCGGCGCGGTGGGGCTACGCCGCCGGTGCATCCACAGTGGATCTTCACCAGGTCGGACCGCCGGATCGCCTGTGGACGCACGACTGGCCGTGGTGGGCGGGCTCGACCGCGGCGTTGCTGCTCGCGGCGGCGGCCTGCACGGCGCTGTTCGCGATCCGGGCGCGGAGGCTCCGCCGCACCTGAGTCGGACGGGCTGATCGGGGCGGTGCGTGTCATCATCGGGCATGGTCACCAGCGAACCCGAGCTCAACAGCGGGATCCTGCCCGGCAACGTGCGCGCCGACGACTGGGTCATGTTCGTCCTCGCCGTGGGGTCGGCCGGGTTGCTGGGGTTCATGGTGCTCAGTCCGCCGGCGCGGGATGCCGGTCTGGTGATCTTCACCGTGGACGCCGCTATCTGTGGGGTGTTCTTCCTCGAGTTCCTGTGGCGGTGGCGGAAACGGCGGTGGGCCAAGAAGTTCCTCGTGCGCAACTGGTACGAGCTGTTCGCGATGATCCCCGTCGCGCACCCGGCGATGGTGGGGCACAAGTTCGTCACCGTCGTGCTGCTGCTCGTGCGGATCGGCCGGGCCGCGGACCGGGCCGTGGGCGAGCAGTTCACCTACCGGCTCGTCGACAAGCTGTCCGATCCGATCGTCAAGGCGATCAAGAAGCCGATCACCGTCGCGGTGCTCGACGAGGTCGTCAAGGTGCTGGAAACGGGCAACTACCCGGAAAACCTGGCCAAGTCACTCGGTACCCACAAGGACGAGCTCCGCACGATCATCGCCGAGAAGATCGCCGCGGACCCGCAGCTCGGGAAGCTGAAGCGGTTGCCGTTCCACGACGAGATCGTGCGCACGGTCGTCGACACGTCGTTCCGCGTGCTGCTCGAAGTGCTCCTCGACCCGCGGATCGACGACTTCTTCTCCGCCGTCGTCCGTGAGAACCGCGAGCAGATCCGGCTGGCGGTGCAGCTCGGGCTCAACGAGATCGACGACGAGGACCAGGAAAAGGTCCTGCCGGTGCGCACCCAGCGCTCGGCCGCGCACGAGTACGACCGGCTGCACCCGCGGTCACGGCCGTAGCCGCACGTACTCGCCGAGCCGGGCGGCCGCGTCGAGCATCGCCAGACCGCGTTCGGTGAGCCGCCGCTGCCAGGTTTCGAGCGCCTGGACCAGGGACTCGGTGCCACCCGCGGTCCGGACCTGCTCGACGACCGTCGCGATCTGGCCCAGCGGATAACCCCCGCGACGCAGCAGGTGCGCCAGCTCCGCGTCGCGGACGTCGGCCGCGCGGAAGACGCGGTATCCGGTCGTCCGATCGCGCCCGGGCATCAGGATTCCCGCGCGTTCCCAAGCCCGTACGGTCGCCGCCGTCACGCCGAGGCGGTGCGCGAGTTCGCCGATCGACCAGTCGGTCGCGGCCCGCTCGGGGGCCGGCCCGGTTGTCAGGTGGCCGATCGCCGTGCGGACCGTGTTGAGGGTTTCGCGGTCGCGGGACAGCTGGGCGTGGCCGCGGTCGACGAGCGTCAGCGCGCGGTCGAGGTCGTCGTCGTGGACGGCGTTCATGATGCCGCCGGCCGTCGCGTGCCCGTACGCCGTCACCAGGGCGAGGAACGCACGCAGGGCACTCGCGTGAGTTTCGGTGTAAACCCGGTAGCCGGAGGCGGTGCGTTCGGCGGGCGGGAGGAAGCCGTCGCGCTCGTAGTTGCGGACCGCCTGCGTGGAGATGCCGTGCTCACGGGCGAGGTCAGCAGGTCTCAACGGAGTATTCAAGGATACGATTCAACCACATGGACATCACCGACTTCACCGCCGAGCTGCTCGGGCTCGGCGAGCCCACGCACTTCGAACCGGCTTTCGGGCGCATCCGCAACGAGCTGTTCGCGCGGCTGGCCGGGCACGGCTTCCGGGCGATCGCGCTGGAGACCGATCGCGTCGCCGCGCTCGACGGCGGGTTCTCGCACAACTTCGGCGAGGTGGACGCGAACCGGCAGCTGATCGCCTGGCTGCGTGAGTACAACGAGAACGCCGGCGAACCGCTGACCTTCCACGGCTTCGACGCCCCGACCGAGATGTTCAGCGCCCCCAGCCCGCGCACCTACCTCGAACACGCCCGCGATTACCTGGGCCTCGACGCCGACATCGCGGCCCTGACCGGCGACGACGAACGGTGGAGCCGGTCCGAGGCGATCTTCGATCCGGCCCAGTCGCCCGGCGCCACGGCCGAGGCCCGCGAGCTGCGTGTCATCGCGGACGATCTGCTCGCCGCGCTGCTCGCCCGAGCGCCGCGGCTGGACGCCGCTTGGTGGCGGGCCAAGGTGCACGCCATGGCCGGTCGTGGCCTGCTGCGCTACCACGCGGCTTCGGCCGAACCCGGCGACCGCGACACGAGGATCTCCCGCCTCGCGGGCATGCGTGCGGTGCTCATGGCCGAGAACCTCCTGGACATCCACCGCTCGCAGCCCGGCCGGATCCTGGTGTTCGGGCACAACGGCCACCTGCAACGCTCGGGGTCCGGCGCCGGCGCGATCGTCGCGTCGCTGCTCGGCGACCGGTACGCCTTCGTCGTCGGCAGCCTCGGCCACAGCGACGCGATCGGCCTCGGCGAACCGGAGCCGGACACCTACGAAGGCGTGCTGCAGCAAGGTACGAAGACCTGGCGGCTGGCCGGCGTCCCGGCCGGCCGCAAGCGCACCGACACCAAGCCCGAACGCGGCTACTTCGGCCTCGACCGGAACGTCCTCGACGGCGCCGCCGCGGTGTGGCACGTCGCCTGAAGCACGACGGCCCCCGCACCGGGCCGGGTGCGGGGGCCGCCGCGATCAGGGGTAGCTGACCACGTTCACCGGGACTGTGCCCGAAGGTGTGGTGCCACCGGTGTCGTTGATGACGTGCGTGATCGTGCCGCGGTAGTTCAGCGACACCGTCAGCAGGCTGTGGAACCGGACGCCGCTGGTGTTCGGCACCTCGAACGCGTGGTAGCTCGACACCGCCGGGTTCGTGTCGAAGAAGCAGTAGCTCCCGAGGCCCCACGCTTCGTGGGCCGTCACGTTCGCTCCCACCTTGTAGGCGGCATACCCCGCGACACCCGAAGGCGCGTTCCACGACGCCTGGTTCGGCACGTCGTAGGGCATCTCGTTCTGGAAGAAGATCGTCTTCCCGTTCTGGCCGTTCCAGATCACCTGGTACTTCTGGTAGTGCTCGACGAACAGGCCGGTGGCCAGCACGTTCGCGCCGTTTACCAGCAGGCCCGTGTCGGCCGTGTTGGTGGTCCAGCCGACCGTTCCGCTGTTGCCGTGGTCGGCGCGCCAGGCCCAGATGTGGTCGATGATCGTGTCGTTGCTGTTGACGACCAGGCTGTTCGTCGCCTTCCCGGCGAGCTGGCCGCCGATGCGGAAGAAGACGTCCTGGACCGTCGTCGGGTTCGCGGTGTGCGACGCCGACGAGCCGGACTGGCCGACCGTGAGCAACGCCTGCGAGTTCGTCGTGCCGGCGTCGAAGAGCAGGCCCTTGAGCCGGACACCATCCACATCGGACACCTGCATAGCGTTGACGCCGTTGTCGGGCACCAGCGTCGGGTAGCCGATGCCGAGGACCGTCGTGTTCGCCCGCGTCACGTTGAGCGTCTGGTTCAGGTGGTAGATGCCCGGCGTGAAGAACAGGTTGCAGCCCGCGGCGAGCGCGTTGTTGATCGACGCGGCCGTGTCACCCGCCTTCACGACGTAGAACTGGCTCATCGGCGCGGACGTGCCCGGCGTGCTGCCGCTCGCCCAGCTCGGCCCGGACGCATTGGCGCGCAAGGAAGGCAGGAAGACGCGGTACTTGCCGGTGCCGTCGACGTAGAGGTAGGGCACGTCCCGCGAGACCGGTGTCGTGGCCAGCGTGGTCTCCGGCGGGTTCGGGAACGTGTTCGCCGGCGCGCCGCTGGTGCCGGAGAAGACCATGTTCCACACGCCGCCGTTCCAGCTGCCCAGCGAGGAGTCGCGGGTGTACCACTGCTGCTGCGACACCGACGCGGCCTGGCCGGACACCTTCGTGTCGGCGATGTAGCCGCCGCTGGCGTAGCCGTAGCTCGCCGGGTACAGCTGCAGCCCGCCGCGGATGTCCATCCGGCGGAACGGCGCGGCCTGCGCCACCGCCCACCGGTCGCTGCCGCTGGAGGGGTTGACCGCCATGTTCTCCGCCGACCGCCAGAAGTTCTGCAGCGCGACGCCGTTGTCGGACGGGTTGAACGCGTCCACGGTGATGTCACCGTTGATCACCACGCCGCCGGGGTTCTGGCCGAGGCCGGCGACCGACGTGTAGAACCCGACGTTGTCGTGCACGTTGTAGGTGCCCGGCTTGAACAGGTGGGCGACGCGCCGCTCGGCGAACTGCGCGGTCAGCGTGTCCTTCTGGTTGTTGAAGTCGGTGTCCAGCTGGGCCTGGATCGCAGCCGCGGACATGCCCGGGTCGAAGATGCGCACGTTCGGCCCGAAGTCCGGGGTGTCGGACTGCGTCGGGCAGCCCGCCTGGGTGCCGATGGTGTAGCTCGCGCTCGAAACCGCGGAGTTCGCCGACCCGGACTTCAGCGCGATCGCGTTGACCGTGCGGGACGTCGGGACGTTGATCGGTCCATTGTAGAGCGTCGAGGACGCGGTCGGCGTCGATCCGTCCACTGTGTACCGGATGGTCGCGCCGGCGGTGGCGGTGCTGATGGTGACCGTCTGCGCGCTCGCGTAGGTGCCGCCGGGCGGGCTGAACGTCGGCGCGGCGACCGTCCCCGTGCCGCCGCCGACGGTGTAGCTGAAGTGCGGGGTGTCGTACTGCGGACCGTTCTTTTCGTAGGTGAACCAGTAGTCGAGCACGTTTCCGCTGCTCACGCCGTTGACGATCGTGCGCCAGGTGCCGGAGCCGTTGGTCATCCGGACGTTCTGCTGGCCCAGGCTCGGCACGCCGGTGTAGTGGACGTCGACGTACAGCGCCGGGGTCGTCGGCGTGAAGTCGATCTGCACCTGCGTCGCGCTCGGCTGGCCGGCGCTCTGGGTGTAGTCGTCCGCGGCGAGCGCGGCCGGGGCACTGAGCCCCGCCGCCAGCAGCAGCGCGGACGTGACGAGCGCGAACCTCGGGCCGCGTCGTCGAAGCTTGTCGATGGTCCGGTTCACGCCGTGACACCTCCGCCGTTGGGGATCCACGAGCATTTGTTGCGAGTCACAACAAAGTAGCTCCCGCTCAGTGGCGATCAAGTCACGTTTGCATAACATTCGTCTGGACCAATCACGCGAGCGGGTGAGGGAGTTCGTGACCTTTGGTCCTGTTTGCCATCCGGTGGGCGAATGACTGAACCGAGAAACATCCTTCCGTCGGGTGACCACGAACGAGTGACATGCGACGATGCCGTGCCACACCTCGTCCCCTACCGAGGAGTAGGCCAATGGCGCCCCCACGGCTGTTCCGGTCCCTCGTAGTCCTCTCCCTGATCGCGGCCCCGCTGACGGTGGCCACCTCGACCGCCGAAGCCACACCGCTACAGAGCGGCGGTGTCGTGAACTTCGGCTGCGCCACCACCGGCAAGTTCCACTGCCTCGGCAAGGCGATCCGCTCGCCCAAGGGCAACGGCCCGCTGCTCGTCTCGACTCCGGTCGGGTACGGGCCGGCCGAGATCCAGGCCGCGTACAACCTCGGCGGGCTGCACGCCAACGGCCGCACGGTGGCCATTGTGGACGCTCAGGACGCGCCGACCGCCGAGGCGGACCTGGCGAAGTTCCGTTCGGCGCGCGGGCTTTCGCCGTGCACGACGGCCAACGGCTGCTTCAAGAAGGTGAACCAGAACGGCGCGGCCAGCCCGCTGCCCGCACCCGACTACGGCTGGGCGATGGAGATCAGCCTCGACCTCGACGCGGTGTCGGCGACCTGCCCGGACTGCCACATCCTGCTGGTGGAAGCCAACTCCCCGGACACCGACCCGCTGATGACGGCGGTCGACACGGCCGCGGCGACGCCGGGCGTGGTGGCGATCTCCAACAGCTACGGCGGCAACGAGGACTCGACGATCCTCGCCGCGGACGCGCACCTCAACCACCCGGGCATCGCCGTCACGGCTTCCTCGGGCGACTCCGGTTACGGCGTCAGCTGGCCGGCCTCCTCGCCGTACGTCACGGCGGTGGGCGGCACGACGCTGAACAAGGCGGCCGGAACCACGCGCGGCTGGTCGGAGACGGCGTGGAAGGGCAGCGGCAGCGGGTGTTCGACGCTGGAGGCCAAGCCTTCCTGGCAGCACGACACCGGGTGTGCGAAGCGCACGGTCGCCGACGTCTCGGCCGTCGCGGACCCGGCCACCGGTCTCGGCGTCTACGACACGTACAACAGCTGCGGCAGCTCGTCCTGGTGCGACTTCCTGCTGTCGCTGGGCCTCGCCCAGGGCGCCGACGGCTGGGTCCAGGTCGGCGGCACGAGCCTGTCTTCGCCGGTGATCGCGAGCGTGTACGCGCTGGCGGGCAACTCGGTCACGTCGGGTTCGTACCCGTACGCGCACACCAGCGGGCTCTACGACGTGACGTCCGGATCGAACGGCAGCTGCGGCGGGACGTACCTCTGCACGGCGGGCGCGGGCTACGACGGGCCGACCGGCCTGGGCACGCCGCACGGCACCTCAGGGTTCTGACCTCGCCTCTCGCCAAAAGCCGTGAAGGCCTCCTTACCGGCGCTAAGAGCCGGTAAGGAGGCCTTCACGGCCTTGGGGTGGAGCGGAAGGGGGCGCCGAGGGCTGTGGTCAGGTCGGGGGCAATGCGCGTGAGCAGGTCGCCGAAGACGCAGACCGTCTCCTCCCACGGGTGCCCGAACGTGCCCAGGCGGAGGTCGCCGGTCAGGTGGATGTAGTAGTCCCCGTCCGGGAAGACGGCGCCGGGCCAACGTGGCCCGGCGCCGTCGACCCGTGCCGGGTCGAAGCGGTAACCCGCGTGGTGCCAGTCGAGCCAGTACAGCTCTTCGCCGGGCTCGACGCACGCTCGCAGTCCCGTGTGGACGATCTCGGTCAGCGCGTCCAGCTGGGCGTCGTCGAGGTCGCCGACGTGCCAGGTCGCCGAGCCCGCGGGTTCGGTGATCCCGGGGTACACCCTCGTGTCCGGCCGGAAGGCGAACCGCTCCTCGAAGCGCGCCCAGATGTCGTCGTGCTCCGGCTCGGAGAACAGCGTCCGAACAGGACGGCTCCGGGCGGGTTCGCCGGGTGACGGCAGGTGGTACCGGGTGACCGTGGTGAGCGCGCGCATCCCGGCCGCTTCGAAGGCGGCACGCAGGTCACTGGTGGCTTCGGCGAGGAAGTACCGCACGTGCGGGCGCCGCGACCAGGCGGGACGCTCCGGGCTGCGCCAGTCGTGAGTGGCCAGCGCGGCGGCCAAGCCGGGGTCGGTGACACCGCCGAGGACCATGAACTCGCCGGCCGCCTCGGCCCAGGCGGCCCGGTCGCCGTCGAGGATCACCTCGCTCGACTGACTCAGGTGAGCCGCGTCGGCGAGGAACTCGGCGTACGGCCGGCGGTGCGGACCGGACGCGGCGGCCAGCTCGGCGACGCGCTGGTGCCACGGCCAGTGGTGACCGACCCCGGGCAGCTCCGTGCGATCCGTCCCGATCGGACAGACGAGCACCGCGCGTTCCGGCTCAGGTGTGAAGCCCGCAGCGCGCAGGCTTTCGGCGAGTCCGGCGTCGGTGCCGTACACCGGCCACACGATCGGCTCGTTCCGGCGCGCGAACGCCTCGACCTGGCGGGCGACGAGCGTGTCGAGGTCACCGGCGGGCAGCGGCCCGTGACCGGCTTCGCCGTGCGTGCCGTAGTGGGTCCGGACGACCGGACCGTCCCGCTCGACCACCGCGCCTTCCGGCGGCAGCGCGGGTACCGCGCCACGCAGCCGGTCCAATGCTTCCTGCATGACGTCGATCCTCCCCGGAAGGGTGACGTTCGCGCAGCGCGTTTTCGCGGGTCCCCGCGCGGGGTAAGGATGTGTCCATGGTGGACACCGAAGTCCTGCCGCGGACGGATCCGCGGGCGCTCGACGTCGTCACCCCGCTCGGGGCCGTGCGGTTCGCCGTGCGCGTCGGTGGCTGGGACGTCCCCGCGAGACCGGAGCTGACCTGGGGGCTGGCCTCCGGCGCCCGCCTGTGCCGGTGGCGGCACCCGTTCGTGCGGCTCGACGTGGTGGCCGGGCCGACCGTGCCGCGGCTGCCCGGCGGCTACCCGGTCGTCGCGCGGGAGGTCACCGTCTTCCGGGTGCTGGCCAGGGAATCCGTCGACGACTTCGTCGTCCGCGCCGAACTGGCGGGCGCGCCGGAAGACGGCAGCCGGTGGGAAAGCGCCTTCAGCGCCGAGACCGCCGACGCCGTGGTGAGCGTCGGCGGTCCGAGCGCCGAGATGCTGCGGCGGTGCTCGCGAGCCGGGCAGCACGTGCCGCCGTACTGGTCCCGGCTGCTCGGCGGCGACGCCGTCGAGCGGGTCGGGGGCCGGCTCACCTGGCGGCTGCCCCGCGTCGAGCGCGGTGACTACGCCGACGTGTGGGTCTCGGTCGCGTGGAGCGAGCCGAGCGAGCACCCGGGCACGGCCGTCGCCATCGACATCGATCCGGCCCGGGTGCTGCGCGAGCTAACCCAGTGAAATCCGATCCAGATCCGGGGCGCCGCTCCGGTCGTTGCCGATCCGGATCGTATTGGCGCCCGCGTTCAGCGTCACCGGGACCGAAGTGGTGTACGGCGTGTTGTTCCCGACGCCGCTGACCTTGACCTCGGTGGGCGCGCCGCCGTTCACCGACACGAAGTACGAGCGGTCGCCGTTGACCGTGAAGTCGAGGTACAGCGTGTACTGGCCCGCCGCGCCGGCCGTGACGTCCGGGAACGTGACCGCCGCGCCGGCGCTGCCCCCGATGTTGCGCACCTTCTGCCCGCCCGAGCAGGGCGAACAGCTCGTGACGCCGGCGTCGCCGATGTCGTTCGCCGAGTCCTCCGCCTCCCGCATGAACACCCGGTCCGCGGGGCGCGGTTTCACCTGCACCGGCTTGCTCACCGACTTGGCCCGCCCGAGCGTCGTGAAGGACGCCGTCACCGGGATGGCCGCGGCCTGGGCGGCCGGGGCCGTCACCGTCCACGACCCGCTCAGCACCTGGCCGAGCCGCAGGTTCGCCGCGGTCACCGGGGCGCCCTCGAGCGTCCAGCCCGCCGGGACGACCGGCGCCAGCGACACCTGGTCGACCGGGTCGTCGACGTCCAGCCGCAGCGACGCGGTGATCTTCAGCGACTGCTGACCCGGCGAGACCCACTGCACGCCGGCGGGTTGCACGGTCAACGTCGTCCTCGGCGTGTACGACTCCGGTGGCAGTGGCGCCACCGCGATCCGGTCGAGGTCGGCGGTTCCGGAGACCTTGATGGTGTTGGCCCCGGCGGTCAGCGGCGCGGCGATCGCCCCCGGAGCGCTGACCGTGATCGGCGCCGCGCCGTTGATGCTCACCGAAAGCGTGCCGGGACCCGTCGTGTCCAGCTGCAGCCGGGACGGACCCGTGGCCTGGACGTCCCGGAAGACGACCGCGCCGCGGTCGAGGCCGGTCACCGCGTTCGTGCCCGAGCACGCCTCGCACCACACCGGCGTCGCCTTGCCCTCGAAGCCGTTGCGCCACGACTCCGCTTCCAGGGGCACCTCGCCGCGCGGGTCGGGGTAGCCGTAGGCGACGTCGATCTCGTCGAGCGCGAGCTGCCGGTAGAACGGCTTGGCCTGCGGGCCGGACCACGTGTTCAGCACCTCGAGCTTCAGGTACCGCGCGTGCACCTCGCCGACGTCGATGAACTGCACGCCGCGGGCGCTGGGCAGGGCGCCGGTGCGCACTGTGCGCCAGTTCTTCCCGTCGTCACTGGCGTCGACGCGGTAGTCCTTGATGCGGGCGGAATCCTCGGCGCGGCCGAACGACTCGCGCGCGTACGTCGGCGACGACTCGCGCTCGTGCACCGCCAGGTAGGCCGTCGACCGCTTCCGGCCCAGGTCCAGCGTGACGGACACCGGCAGCTGACCGCCCGCGTCCCAGTAGTTCAGGTAGCTGCCGTCGACGAGGTTCGCCGCCGAGGACCCGTTCGATGACGCGGTCGCCTTGATGGTGCTCTTGTCGTAGAAGTACTGCTGACCGGCGGTGTCCACTTTGAACACCGTGTCGTAGTCGTCCCAGCTCGTGATGTCCAGGATGGACAGATAACCGCCGGACTGCGCGAACCGCATCGGCTTCCCGGTGCGCAGGTCGGACACGCCGGTGACGCGGTAGCCGTTGTCGCGCAGGCGGACCAGGTTCGTCGACGGCCGCGTGACGACGTGCACGTACTGCGTCCGCGCGCCGGGCTTCACGGTGATCACGCCGTGTGCGCCGTCGTTCCAGAAGCCGGGCTGCAGGCCGCCGTACAGGTAGCCGCCGCCTTCGGTGCCCTGCAGCGACTCCTTGATCGGCTGGGTCCAGGACGCCATGAAGTTGTTGAACGCCTCCTGCTGCGGCGGGAACTTCCCGTTCAGCATGGCGGTTTCGGCCATCAGCGACTTGATCGACGAGCCCGCGTTCGTGATGTAGCGGCCGGTGGAGAGCCGGAAGTCGACGGCCTGGTCGCCGCCGCTGTACCACCAGTCGCCGTTGGTCGGCAGCTTGTAGTCGGCCTCGGTGAGCCGCGGCATCGGCGTGTAGACCGCCTGCGGGTAGTCGTAGGACGGCGTCATGCCGGTCTTCTGCTCGTTGCTGACCGTGTCCATGATCGGCGTGTCTTCGTTGTTGTTGCTCAGCAACCAGGACGGCCGCTTCTCGCGGATGTGCTCGTAGAGCCCGTGCTGCTCCCAGTACTCGTTGTCGTTGTCGATCCAGAACCCGGCGAGGTCGCTGTAGCGGTCCATGACCTCGTCGAACAGGTCGTAGCTGTACTCGCCGAAGCCCGGCCGGGTGGTCAGGTCGACCGGCTTGCCCTTGTACGCCGAGTAGGCGGCCGAGTCGAGGGATTCGTGGCCGGTTTCGTTGTGCCACTGGGGGTCGTCGGTCATGTACAGCATCACGCGGACGCCCTTGGCCCGGCCCGTGGCGATCAGTTCGCCGAGGAAGTCGCGCTGCGTCGCGCAGCTGCCGGGGATCTTCGACGGCCACGGCCGCGCGTACCCCAGCCGGCTGTGGAAGGTGGTGAGGACGACGTAGGACGCGCCCAGCTTCTTCGCCTCGTCGATCCAGTAGTCCGGCGTCCAGCCGCCGTCGGTGACGTCGCGCTCCCAGGCGGCGCAGTCGGTGTGCCGTGGCGCGGTGAACATGCCCCAGTGCAGGAACAACCCGGCGGTCGAGGCCCGCAGCCAGTCCTGGCGCGGGTGGTAGAGCTCGGCGTTCGCGGGGCTGACCAGGCTCGCCACCAGCGCGACGGCGGCGGCGAGGCAGGCAAGCAGTCGGATTCTCAAAGGACCTCCTCGTCCGGAGAGATCCGATGATTTATTCGTCATATCTCATACGTCAAGGGGAGATACCGCTCATCGGCACACAGTCGTCCGATCTGTCACAACTTCCGGTCGCGAGACGTCAAGGTGGTGACGAAAGGACGAACCGTGAACGCCGACCTTCTGGCCCGCAGCTTCGAGACCCACCGAGACCACCTCAGGTCCGTCGCCTACCGCATGCTGGGCTCGCTGAGCGAAGCCGAGGACGCCGTGCAGGAATCCTGGCTGCGGCTGAGCCGGAGCGACACGGTGGCCGTCGAAAACCTGGCCGGGTGGCTGACGACGGTCGTCGGGCGGGTCTGCCTCGACATGCTGCGGTCGCGCAAGGCCCGGCGCGAAGAGCCGTGGGAGGCGCTGGTGCCCGACCCGATCATCAGCCGCGAGGACGACGGCCCCGAGCACGAGGCGCTGATGGCGGACTCGGTCGGTCTCGCGCTGCTGGTCGTGCTCGACACGCTGACCCCGGCCGAGCGACTGGCGTTCGTGCTGCGGGACATGTTCGCGATGCCGTTCGACGAGATCGCGTCGATCGTCGGCCGCTCCGAGGCCGCGACGCGGCAGCTGGCGAGCCGCGCCCGGCGGCGGGTGCAGGGCGCGCCGGTCGCGCCGGACCCGGACCTCGCCCGTCAGCGCGAAGTCGTCGACGCCTTCTTGGCGGCCGCCCGCGGTGGCGACTTCGACGCGCTGGTTTCGGTCCTCGACCCGGAGGTCGTGCTGCGCGCCGACCGCGGCGCGGCCCAGGGCGGCTCCTCCGAGGTCCGCGGCGCGGCGGCGGTGGCGAACCAGGCGCTGACGTTCTCGCGGCTCGGCGCCGGCGGCGGCGTGGTGCACCGCGCGCTGGTCAACGGCGCGGCGGGCGTGGTCGCCACGCGCGAGGGCCGCCCGTTCTCGGTGCTCGGGTTCACGGTGGCGGGCGGCCGGATCGTCGAGATCGACATCCTCGCCGACCCCGAGCGCCTCAGCCGGCTGGACCTGGCGGTGCTGGACTGACTTGAACGACTCGTTCAAGACGTCCGGCGACAGGAACGAGTCGTTCAAGACGTCGGGACGGGCCAGGTGCCGTCGTCGGCGACGGCGCCGGCTTCGTCCGTGACCAGGGCGATCCTGCCCGCCTCGGCGAAGTGCAGGTACCGGCGTCTGCCGTCCGGGTACTGGCGCACCATGTCCGCCACCACGATCACCAGCTCGCCGTCCTCGATGGCGTAGTGGTCGTCCGGGGTCAGGACTTCGTGGATGCGCGTGCGGTCGGTGACCAGGGTGCGGGTGCGGCGGCCGGTGTGGTCGTAGCTGTACAGCGCGTTGACGCCGTCGTCGCCGTGGACTCCGCGCAGCCGGCCGAACGCGTCGCGGATTTCGCTCCCCGACGGCGTTTTCGAGGCTTCGGCCGGTGATCCGATCTCGCGCAGCCAGCCGCCCGGGCCGGTGACGACGTGCCGTCCCTCGGCGAAAACCTCGCTGACGCCGTTCGCGTAGTGCACCGCGGTGCGTTCGCCGAGCAGGTCGTAGTGGACGGCGTCGACGAAGCCCGGCACGCTCACCAGCCTGCCGACCTCGTCGTACTGGTGGTGGACGGTCAGCCGCCCGTCGCCGGCGTCGGGGTAGGTGACTTCCGACAGGCGCCCGTCGGCCCGCCGCAGCACGTCCAGCCGGTACTCGACGGCGACGTGCGCCGGACGCCAGCGCGTCTCCGCCGGGTTGCCGAGCGCGTCGTAGCCGAAGAACGTCTCGCCACATTCGTCGGTGACGCGCACCAGGCGCCCGCAGCTGTGCGGCCCGGCGCCGTGCGGCACCGGCAGCCCGCGGTCGTGGTGGGTGAACGTCGTGACCGGCGTGCCGCGCGGGTCGTCGACGAGCACCGCGACCACCCGGGAGGCCGCGTCGTGCACGCGGAACACCGTGTGCCCGTCCGGAGTCCGCGCCTCCACCGGGTTCCCGGCCGCGTCCCGGACGTAGACGACGCCGTCCGCGCCCCGCAGCTCCCGTCCCAGCAGGTCGTGAAGGCCGTGGCGGGCATCCTCGTGGTCCGGCGCGGCGGTGAGCGGGCGGCCGAGGGCGTCGTAGTGGAATTCAGCAGGCGCGGATGGTGGGGTGCCGTCGCGGAAGCCGCGGCTCGTGCGGCACACCAGGCCCCGCGCGCAGTACTCGTGGCGCTCGTCGACGACGTCGCCGAGCAGGTCGGCGTGCCGGCGTTCCAGCAGCCGCCCGGCGCCGTCGCGCAGCTCGGCGGTCACCAGCACCTCCGCCTCGCCCGACACCGCCCGCTGCTCGGTGGTGACCCGCACCGGCCCGCTGTGGTCGTAGCGGTACCGCAGCGTCGGCAGGTCCGCCGAGTCGCCGGGCCGGACGACGGTGGCGGGACGGCCCAGCGGGTCGTGGGTCACCGTCGTCACCGCGCCCGCCGGATCGACCAGCTCGCAGACGGCCGCCGTCCGGACGTCGTACCGCGTGACCGTCACGTTCCCGAGCGGGTCCGTGGCCGCCTCGGGGAAGCAGCGGTCGGCCGAAAACCGCAGCTCGCGGGTGTGGCCGAGCGGGTCGGTCGTCGTCGTGCGCAGCCCGGTGACGGTGTCGAGCCGGCCGTGGAACGTCGTGATCCACCAGCCGTCCTCGCCGGGACGGCGGTGGTAGCCGTGGTGCCGGAAGTCCGGCGGGACCCGGCCGTAGACGGCGGCGACCAGCGCGTCGGTCAGCACCAGCTCCTCCCGCGCGGTGAGGACGCCGTGCGAACCGGCCCTCCCGTCGGGCTCTTCGTCGTACCGGAACACCTGGTCCGACAGCACTTTCCCGGCGCCGTCCACCTCGCGCACCCGCGCGGGCAGGCCCGCGAACCGGTGTTCGGCGTCGGCCGCGTACGTCGTCCGGGTCTCGCGCACGACCGGGGCGCGGCCGGGCCGCTCGATCGTCCGCACCTCCCGCGTCGGGTTCCCGGCGGTGTCGAAGGCCGTGTCGGTCGTGGTGACCGAAACCGGCGTCTCCCGCCGCTCGAACTCCGTCGTCACCGCACGTGTCCACTGTGGACGGCGGATGTGCTCCACCCGGCGGTACGGCCGGCCCGCGGCGGACGAGCCGTCGAGGCCGTAGGTCTCCTCCTTGCTCAGGAGCCCGCCGGCGCCGAACCAGCGCACGGTCCGCAACGTCGGCGCGTACTCGTCCCCGAGCTCGTCCTGGACGACCCGGCCGAACCCGGTGAACGCGCGCGCGTCGTCGAACCGGCCGTCGTGGTAGTCGAACTCGGTCACGCCCACGTGGCCCGTCGCCGGTTCGCGCAGCGAGACGCGCTGGACCACCGGCACCGTTTCGGCGGTCGCGTACTCGATCCCGGTCCGCAGCCCGATGCCGTTGTCGATCTCGCTCAGCCGCCCGGTCCGGGGCAGGTCTTCGAGGGAGTAGTACGGCACCGAACTGTCGGCGTCGAGCAGCAGTACGCCCTGCCCCGCCCGCGCTCGCGCGGCGAGCTGGACCCGCCGGGCCGGCGGCGGGTCCAGGTGGGCGTAGGCCAGCCGCAGCACCGGCGCGGCCGCTTCGGCGCCGTGCGCGTCGAACCCGGTGAGCGCCACCGACGTCAGCAGGGACGCGCCGGTGACGTCGTCGAGGTCGTAGCCGAGGACCCACCGCCGGACGAGCGGCCGCGCGTCCCCCGGCACGCGCAGGTCGATCCGGGTGCAGCGCAGCGCCGTCGTGACGAGGGTGCCGCCGCGACCCCAGCGCAGCACGTCCGGCCGCGCCTCGTACGCGAAGTCCACTTCGTACGGTCCGTAGGACACGCGCGTGAGGTAGGCCTGCCCGCTGTGGTGCGCCCAGTCGAACGCCGCGGTGGTGCCCAGCGCGTCCTCGGTGCGTTCGAGGTACCAGGCGGACCCGTCGCTCGGGGCGAGGAAGTGCCGCTTGCCCGATCGGGTGGTGAGCACGAAGGTGTCGCCGACGCGGGCGAGCCGGCCTTCCGTCCCCGGCCGCGCGCGGCCGCCGGACGGCCGGACGTGCGGCAGCGGCACCGTGAACCCGTCGCCGAACGGGCCGCCGGGCGCGCCGGTCGTGTAGCGCAGCGCGAGCGCGGGGGTGAGGCCGCCAGGGCCCGGCGGCAGGTCGAGCGGCACCGAGAAGCGGCCGCCGCCGGTCGCGGGATCCGGGACGAAAGCCCCGGCGACCGATGTGGGCCGGACCGGCTCAGGCGTACCCGACCGGAGCAGAACCATGGTGATCTCCCCGCGTGGATATGTGACTTCTCCAGGGCCAAGTGGGTGAGGCGGGCGCCCCAGATACGTCTTCACCCGTTTGCCGTCACCGTTACGCGTTCGTGACGTGGGTGTCGTATCCCAGTTGCGGCTCACGGGTCTTTCCCGGGTGCCAGACCTGATCAATGACGGGGGCAGTAGGAGGGTGGACCGGATGGTCGTCAGGTTCGTGCGGGACGAGACCTCGGAAGTGGCCGTGGAGGACGCGAGCACGCTCAACGAGCTCCCGTCCCCGCCCCGGCAGTTGCTCGACCGGCACGGCGCACGCGTGCTCGACCCGGCGACGGCCGTCGTCGCGGCCGGGCAGCCGGTCCCGCGCACGACCGTGTACCGGCCGGGCGTGTTCCTCATTCCCCAGAAGTACCTGCGCGACCAGGAAACCCTGGCCGCGATCAACGGCGTGCTCGCCCGCATCGGTCTCTACTGCGAGCCCGCAGGTCGCGACGGCAAGGAATCCTCCCGCGCGCGGCAGTTCGAAGAGCTCCCGGTCCGTGCGCTGCTGCACGTCCGCGAGGACTCCGACCCCGTCGTCGTCGACTGCTGGAAGGCGCTGCAGCTGCTGCGGGCCGCCGCGTCCGGTGAGCGGCCCGAGGTCGACCCGGACGTCGTCGCGCGGATGTCGCCCGAGCACCTGCTCTTCACCACGCCGGTGTTCGGCGGGGTGCCGTGGGAGACCAGCGGCCTCGGCGGCACGCCGTGGGAGACCAGCGGGTTCGGCGCGGGCAGCTCCTACGGGCGCACGCGCGGCGCCAACCGGATCCCGGTGACGCTCGCCGCGGCCCCGCCCTACCGCAGCCAGAAGCCCGGCCACCGGCGGCCGGTGATCGCCGTGCTGGACACCGGCATCGGCCCGCACCCGTGGTTCGGGCTGG
This sequence comes from Amycolatopsis sp. NPDC021455, assembly GCF_040640995.1. NCBI lineage: Bacteria > Bacillati > Actinomycetota > Actinomycetes > Pseudonocardiales > Pseudonocardiaceae > Amycolatopsis > Amycolatopsis sp. NPDC021455. Next base: position 65,460 of record NZ_JBFACT010000020.1, read on the forward strand.
CCGACCGCAGCGGGCCGCCGCCGGCCGGCACGGGGCTCACCGTCGCACCGGACATCCAGGCGGCGATCCTGCAGGCCGAGCTCGCGACCGGGAACACAGTGCACACCCAGCTGCTGACGGACTACTGGGACGCGCCGACGACCGGCCAGCCGCTGATCGGCGACATCGACACCGACACCGGGCACGGCCTGTTCATCGCCGGCATCATCCGGCAGGCGTGCCCCGAGGCCGACACCCTCGCGATCCGCGTCGTGCACAGCGACGGCGTCGCGTACGAGGCCGACGTGCTGCTCGCCCTGCACCTGCTGGCCGACCGCGTCCGCGACGCCCAGGCGAACAACCGGCCGGAGCACATGGTCGACATCGTTTCGCTGTCACTGGGCTACTACGAGGAGAACCCGGCGGACATCGCCTACACCGGCCAGTTCGGCACGGCCATCGCGGAGCTGCTCGGCCTCGGCGTGCTCGTCGTCGCCGCCGCGGGCAACGACGCCACCACCCGCCGCTTCTACCCGGCGGCCTTCGCCGACCAGCCGCTCGGCGGCGGCTGCGGCCCGCGGGTGATCAGCGTCGGCGCGCTCAACCCCGACGTCACCACCAGCAAGGCGCTGTTCTCCAACGAAGGCCCGTGGGTGCGCTGCTGGGCGACCGGCGCGGGTGTCGTCAGCACGTACCCGACCGACGTCCGCGGCACCGCGGCCGCCGACCACGAGGTGCCCGACCACGGCCGCAGCTCGTTCGACCCCGACGACTTCAGCGCCGGGTTCGCGGTCTGGGACGGGACGTCGTTCGCCGCGCCGCTCGCCGCCGCCGAACTCGGCAAGGCCCTGCTGCAGTCCGGTGACCTGGCCACGGTCGACCGCGACACGGTCGTCAAGCGCGCCTGGACCGCGCTGGGCTCATTGTGAACGTGGCCAAGACCGACCACGGCCGCGTCGCGGCCCTGTTCGGCGCCGCGCGGGAGGGCGACCGCGCGGCGCTGGACGAACTGGTCGTCCTGCTCACGCCGCTGCTCTGGCAGGTGGCGCGTGACCAGGGCCTGGACGTCGACCAGGCGGGTGACGTCGTGCAGACGACGTGGCTGCGCCTGCTCGGCTCGTTCGCGGAGATCCGCTCGCCGGTCGCGCTGACCGGCTGGCTGATCACCGTCACCAAGCGGGAAGCCTGGCGGACTGGGGAAAAACGCCAGGCCGAACGGCCGCTGCCGGAGCTTCCGGAGCGGCTCGTCGAATCGTCACCGGCACCCGAGGAGGGGGTGCTGCGCGACGACCAGCGCGCGCGGTTGTGGCGCGCGGTCGACAACCTGCCCGAACGCTGCCGCCGCCTGCTGCGGATCGTGGCGTTCGTGCACCGGCCGGACTACGCCGAAGTCGGCGCCCGGCTGGGGATGCCGAGGGGGAGTATCGGCCCGACCAGGGGACGCTGCCTCGCGCGCCTGCGCGAACAGCTACTCGCCAACGGCGAAGGAGATTGGCTGTGACCACCGTCGAACCACCAGGCGCTGACGAGCCCCTGGACGAGCTCGACTTCCGGCTGCTGGCGGGAGTGCGCGAGCTGTGGGAAGACGCCGACCCGATGCCCGCCACGCTGGTGGACCAGATCCGGTTCGCGATCCAGCTGGAGGACGTCGACCTGGAAGTGATGCGGATCCGCGAACAGGAGGGCCTGGCCACCGCCCGGAGTGCCGCCGAGCAGGGCAGGCTCATCACGTTCGACAGCGAAAGCCTCACCATCATGGTGAACGTGAGCCCCGAGCCCGGCGGGTCGATCCGCCTGGACGGCTGGCTCACCCCGCCGGCCGAGCACCCGATCGAGGTGCGCACCAGGAACGGCACCTTGACGACCACCTCGGACGCGGAGGGGCGGTTCGCTGTCAGCGGCGTCCCGCACGGGATGGTGCAGGTGCTGGTGCGCACGCTCGGGACGTCGAGGACGGTGAGCACGCCGGCCATCGAGCTGTAGCCCGGACCCCTTGGGGAGGCGGGCCGGCCGCCTGCGTCGCGAATGACTCATTGAGGTTTTCTCAGTAGCGTCGATGTCTACCTGCACCCGGCGAGCTCCTGTGGCCGGCGGTAGCCGTGAATCCCGCGGGGCTGCGGGGCTGCGGGTGTCTTGAACGAGTCGTTCAGGACACCCCAAGTCCTGAACGACTCGTTCAAGACATGAGCGGGTCGCAGCCGGCGGAGTGGCCTGCCACGCCGACCCACGCAGCCCGCCAGTGAGAAAACCTCATTCGGGACGTGGGAGGTCGCGAATGAGTCATTCGCGACCTCCCGGACCACGGCCGCAACCCCGCGTGTCCTTCGGGAACTCCCTGACACCACCGGCCCGGAGGTACCATCCGGGACGTCCTTCTCGGCCGAGGGGGACGGCCCCGGCCGGAAGGTCAGCCCTTGGTCGCGTCTCCCAAGGTCGAAGACCGGGTCCGCGACCTGCACCGGCGGGCGGTCGCGGCGACCAACGACGGGCAGCCGGTGGTCGGCGGGCGGCTGATCCGCTCGGCCGCGCGGCTTCTGGGCCTGCCCGCCGGGAAACCCCCGCCGGATTGGCCGTCCTGGCCTGACCTCGCGACGCGCGTGCTCGGGACGTATGCGGCCGTCGAAACGGCGCTGGGCAACAGCGCCCGCGGGCTGGCTTTGCTCGACGAGGCCGAGCTCCTCGTGTCGGACGCCGGGCGCGGGATCCTGCGCCAGCAACGGGGTCTCGTGCTCATCCTGATCGGCCGGATGGACGAAGCGCTCGTGTGCTTCGACGAGGCGATCCCGCTGCTGCGGCAGGCCGGCGAGTTCGTCGTGCTCGCCAGGACGCTGCTCAACCGCGCGATGCTGCACCAGTACGCCGGACGCGTCCGGCTCGCGCTCGCCGACCTCGACCAGTGCGAGCAGATCGGGGCCGGCCAAGCCGAAGAAGAAGGCCTGGCCAGGATCTTCGCCAAGGCCGCCCACGGCCGCGGCCAGGCGCGTGTCCTCACCGGTGACATCCCGGGCGCGCTCAGGGACTTCGACGCGGCGAGCGGGTTCTACGCCGAGCAGAGCGTCGGGATGCTGCCCGTGCTGGCCGTCGACAAGGCACGGGCGCTGCTCGCCGCCGGGCTGCCGCAGGAGGCCGCCGCCGAACTCGACGCGGCGCTCGAGCAGTTCCCGCGGCTGCGGATGAACCAGGAACACGCCGAGGCCGAGCTGACCAGGGCGCTCGCGGCGCTGGCGGGCGGCGAGCCGTCGACCGCGCGGAGCTGGGCGGTGCGGGCCGAACGCCGCTTTCGCCGTCGGGGCAACGAAACCTGGGCGGCGGTGGCGCAGCTGACCGTGCTGCGCGCGGACTTCGCGGCCGGACGGCGGATCGCCCGCGTCGCCGCCGAGGCGACCGCGCTGGCCGATCGGCTCACCGGGCTGGGCCTGCGCAACGACGCGGAAATCGCGGCGCTGCTGGCCGCGCGGGCCCGGATCGTCCTGGGCGACCTGGACGGCGCCCGCGCCGGCATCGCGCCGCGCGACCGCCGGACCGCGCCGCTGGAGAACCGCCTGGTGCGGCGGCTCGCGCTGGCCGAGCTCGGTGCCGCGAGCGGCCACCGGCGCGTCACCTTCGCCAACGCGCGCGCGGGATTGACGCAGCTGCAGCGCCACCGCAGCCGGTTCGGCAGCGTCGACCTGCAGACCGGGACGACGTCACTGGGCAAGGAACTCGCCGACGCCGGTCTGGCCGCGGCCATGGCGCAGCGCTCGCCCGGGGTCGTGTTCCGCTGGCTCGACCGCTCGCGCGCGCAGGCGTTCCGGTTCCGGCCGGTGCGCCCGCCCGCGCACCCGGAGACCGTCGACGCCGTCGCCGAGCTGCGGTACCTGTCGATGCAGATCCGCTCGGGCGAGCTGGCCGGCAAGCCGGACTCCCAGGCCGTGAAGCGCTGTGCCGCGCTGGAACGGGAAATCCGCGCCAAGGGCTGGCAGGCCGAAGGCACCGACGCGGACCACCCCGAGGCGAAGCTCGGCGAGATCGGCGACGAGCTGGCGGACACGGGCAGCGCGATGGTGTGTTTCCTCGCCGACCACGGCGCGTTGTGCGCGCAAGTGATCGCCGATCACCGCGTCGCGCTGGTCGAGCTGGGTCCGGCGGAGGCCGTCGCGGAGCCGGTCGCGCGGCTGCACAGCGACCTCGACGCGTTGTGCGGACGGCAGCTGCCGGCGCGGCTCGACCAGGTCATCCGCCGGTCCGTGCGGACGCAGGTGACCGCGCTCGACGCGATCCTGCTGGCGCCGCTGGCGGACCGGCTCGGCGACCTCGACGTCGTCGTCGTGCCGACCGGCGCGCTTTCGGCGATCCCGTGGGGGCTGCTGCCGACGTTGCACGGCCGCCCGGTGACGGTCACGCCGTCGTCGTCGGCCTGGCTCGACGCGGGCCGCCGTCCCCGCCGGGCCGCCGGCGCGCCCCTGCTCGTCGCGGGCTCGGACCTGCGGCACGCGGAAGCCGAGGTCGCCCTGCTGGCCCCGCTGTACCCGGAGGCCGAGGTGCTGACCGGCCCGGACGCGACGGTCGCGGCGACGCTCAAGGCGTTCGACGGCTGCCGCTTGGCGCACTTCGCCGCGCACGGCCACCACGAGCACGAGAACGTGCTCTTCTCCCGGCTCAACCTGGCCGACGGGCCGCTGATGGCCTACGACGTCCAGCAGCTCGCGACGGCGCCGGAGCAGGTGGTGCTGTCCTCGTGCGACGTCGGCCAGGCAGTGGTCCGTGCCGGCGACGAGGTCCTCGGGTTCACGGCGGCGCTGCTCTACGGCGGGAGCCGCACGGTGGTCTCGAGCGTGGCGCGGGTCGACGACCGCACCGCGGGCGGCGTGATGCTGGCGTTCCACCGGGCCCTGTCGGCGGGCACGCCCCCTGCGCGTGCCTTGGCCGACGCGGCGCGGGCGGAACCGCTGATGCCGTTCGTCTGCTTCGGCCGCAGCTGATTCTTTCGACGTCCCGGGCCCGCCGGGGTTGCTTCCGGGTGATCGACCCCATGGCGGCGCATCCCCGGGGGTGCCCCGGGCATCTTTCCTGGCGAGTTTCGATCATTTCGGCGCAGGGAGGAACGGCATGCTCGGGAAGCGCATTTCGATCGGTGTCACGGCGGTCGCGGGGGTCTTCGCGCTGGCGGCGTGCGGAACCTCCGGCGGAACCGCCGCGGGCTCGCCGGACTCGGGTACCCCGGCCGCTGCCGCCGCCGGCCAGGCCGCCGCTCCCGCCGTCGCCGCTCCCGCCGCGACGAAGACCCCTCGCTGCGCGACGGCGGACCTCTCGGTCTCGCTGGGCAAGCCCGCCGAGAAGAGCGACGCGCCGGGCCAGTTCGAAGTCCCGCTGACCTACAAGAACATCTCGAAGCGCACCTGCGGCCTGTACGGCGTGCCGGGCGTCGACCTGATCGGCCCGGACGACCCGACGTTCGGCCCGGTCTACCACCTGCCGCGGGTGGACAACGGCGTCAAGGACAACGAGGTCACCCCCGGGACGACGGCTTCGGCGACGATCACGGTCCTGAAGCCCGCCGCCGGGGCGAAGGCGTGGACGCCGTCGAAGCTGAAGACCATCCCGGCCGGGCAGACGTCGGCGCTGACCGCGGACTGGCCGGCGAACCTGCCGGTGCTCCGCCAGGACGCGGCGACCCACCCGGGCAGCTGGGTCAACGGCATCCTCGCCGACCCGGCCTGACCCTCCCCGTCACTCGATCGAGTGAAGCATCGGGCCGCGCGTCATTCCTGGCGCGGGGTCCCCTCTTCCTCGGTGCGGCGGTAACCGGCCGGCACGCCCCCCGACTGGCCGGTTACCGCTGCGAGTTTCCTACTCACGGTGGAGCAGCACGACGGAGTCCGTCCCGTCGACGCGCAGGTATCCCGTGTTCTCCAGGTCCGCCAGCGCCGCCGCCTTCGTGGCCAGCGTGGTCGGCCACGACTGTTCCGGGTTCGCGACGACCACCCACTCCGGCCGCAGCGGCGACACGCCGTCGAAGAACAGCACCGTGCAGCGGGACGTCAGGCGCGGGGCCAGCCGGTTGGACGCCATGACCGTCGCGCCGTCCGGGATCCGGGCCAGCACGGCGTCGATGCCGTCCCGCTGCGCGGGCGTCCAGACGCCGCTGGTCAGGTGCGCCACCTGAAGGCCGAACGACCCCAGCCCGAGCACCAGGGCACACGCCGGCAGCCACCGCCCGAGCCGCCGGGCGCCGTGGACGCCGGCGATGAACACGATCGGCATCAGCACCGCGCTGTAGTGGTAACCCATGCCCCAGTAGCGGTCGTTCGCCGAGACCAGCCGCCACAGCAGCGTCGGCACGGCCAGGATCAGCAGCGGCGACCGCAGGGCCGCGAACGCCGTCGGCGCGAGCAGGGCCAGCAGCATGGAAACCTTGACGATCGCCCCGCCGAAGGGGTTGAAGCCGCCGTTGTGCGCGTACGCGCCGGCCGGGTTCAGCGCCGGCAACACGACCAGGAACAGCACGGCGGAAGTGACGACGCCGAAGACGATCACCGTCCAGCCGAGCCGCCGTTGCCGGTTGAGCACGAGCACCACGCCGACGGCGGCGAGCGTCAGCGGCAGGTCCTCCTTGACCAGCACCAGCGGCAGCGCGCACCAGACCGCGGCCCGCCACCGCTCGCGCAGCAGGTGTTCGGTGGCGAAGGCCAGCATGGGGACGGCGAAGCAGACCTCGTGGAAGTCGAAGTTGACCGCGGACAGCAGCCCCCACGACAGCACGTACCCGGCACCGACGACCGCACCCCGTCGCGCACCCAGCAGTTCGACCGCGCACCGCGTCACCGGCACGGCGGAGACCGCGAACAGCAGGGCCTGCGCGACCAGCAGGCAGCCCGGCGACGGCCAGAGCAGGTAGAACGGCGCCAGCAGCGCGAGGATCGGGTGGAAGTGATCGCCGAGCGTCGGGAAGTCCGCGCCGAGCAGGTCCGACACCGGCCACCGCCCGTGCGCGTACGACCGCACCGCCTGCTCGAAGATCCCCAGGTCGAACCCGCTGGAGTCGAAGGTCCGGAGCCGCTGGAGCGACCACGCGGCATATCCGGCGAAGGCGATCGCGGCGACGACGTAGGGGATCGCGCGGGTTTCGCGCGTGCGCGCGGGGGAGGGCGCGAGATCGATCAGCATGGCGGGATGCTCGGGCGGCCACGCTGAACGGAAGCTTAAGCGAGCTGAAGAAGTCTTCAGGCAAGCGGCAGGCGGAGTTCCAGGCGGGCGCCGGACACGCTGTCGGCGATGCTCAGCGTGCCGCCGTGCGTCCGCGCGATCTCCGCGGCGATCGCCAGGCCCAGCCCGGATCCGCCGTCTTCGCGGGCACGGTCGTCGTCGAGCCGCACGAAGCGGTCGAAGACGCGTTCGCGGTCCTCGGCCGGGATGCCGGGGCCGTCGTCCTGGACGCTCAGGACGGCTTGGTCGCCGGACGCGGCGAGCGTGATCGTCACGCGGCTCTTCGCGTGCCGCTCGGCGTTGTCGACGAGGTTGCGCAGGACGCGCTCCAGCCGTCCCGCGTGGCCGGGGACCACCGGCGCGGCCTCGATTCCGACGGTCACTTCGACGCCGTCCCGGGGAAGCCGCGTGGCGGCGTGCCGGGTCACGAGGTCAGCGAGATCGACCGGGTCGTGCCGCGCGTGCTGGTCCGCGTCCAGCTTGCTGAGCAGCAACAGATCGCCGGCCAGCGCCTCCAGCCGCGTCACGTCGAGCACGGCGTTTTCGAAGCTGCGCCGCCAGTCGAGCCGGTCCGGGTGGGCGAGCTGCACCTCGAGCTGGGTGCGCATCGACGCCAGCGGCGTCCGCAGCTCGTGCGACGCGTCCGCGGTGAACTGGCTCTGCCGCCGCACGGACCGGTCGAGCCGCGCGAGCATCTCGTTCATCGTCACGGCGAGTTCGGTGATCTCGTCACCGGAGTCGGGCACCGGGACGCGGCGGCCGAGGTCGGCCGCGCGGACGCCGTCCACCTCGGCCCGGATGGCCCCGACCGCGCGCAGCGACCGCCGCACGGCGAACCAGGCCACCCCGCCGATGAACAGGGCCGCCGCGGGCACGCCACCCCAGAGGATCCGCTGGGCGGTGTCGACGGTCTGGAGGCCGACGGGATCGAGGAACTCGGCCGCGTCGACGAAGTACCGCCGGTCCGCCGTGGGCGAGCCGACGTACACCTGGTCCGTCAAGCCGTAGGGCAGGGCGATGACGCAGTCCGGCGAGAACACCTGGGCGCGGCCCTCGAACGGCACGGACGGGAGGCCGGTCGAGCAGCGGTTCACCTCGTCCCGGCTGATCATGTACCCGCCGCCCTTGTCCAGCTGCTTGGGCACGTCGGCGGGCGCGACACCGGAGTTGAGCAGGGCGAGCACGGCGTAGACCTTGTCGCTCGCCAAGGCCCGCGCGCTGTTCTCGAGGCCGCTTCGCAGGGCTTGGACGAACCAGTACGAACCGAGCCCGAGAAGGAGCGCGGAGGCGAGCGCGGCGAAGAGGGCGACCCGCACCCGGGTCGACCGGGGCAAGAACCGGGCCATCCGCAGAAGATAGATCGGGCCCCTCAGGCCGGCGGCAGCACCCGGTAGGTCAGGTGGGTGGCGTTCGGCGTCTCCGTCACGGCCGCGTGTTCCAGCCGGACGTGGTCGCCCACCGGACCGTCGAACAGCCGGACGCCGGCGCCGAACAGCAGCGGGACCACGTGCAGGCGCAGCTCGTCGACCAGCCCGGCCCGCAGGAACTGCCGCATGGTCGTGCCGCCGCCCATGACGACCACGTTCTCCCCGCCTGCCGCGGCTTTCGCCTGCCGCAGGGCGCTTTCCGGGCCGTCGGTGACGAAAGTGAACGTCGTCGGGCCCTTCACCACCGGCTCGGCCGGCCGGTGCGTGACCACGAAACACGGCTTCTTGAACGTGCCGTCCTCGCCCCACGGGTCGACGCCCATGTCGAACATCGACCGGCCGAGCACGAACGCGCCGGCGCCGTCGAACAGCCGGGCCGCGACCTCCGCGTCGGCCTCCGTGCCCTCGAACATCCACTCGTGCAGCAGATCGCCGTCCCGGCCGAGGCGGTGCTCGGTGCTGGTGTCCGGGCCGGCCACGATGCCGTCCGCCGACATGCTGATCTCCGCGATGACTCTCCCCATGGGGCGTCACCCTGCCAGTGGATCAGGCGGAAGACCAGCCGTCGCCCCATTCGGCGTCCCGGGCCGCCCGGTAGCGCGGGCCCTGCTTCTTCGAAACCGCCACTCCCGGCTTCAGCCCTTCGGAAGCCGTGCAGAGGTCCAGCGCGACCCAGCCCTTGTGCTTCTTCGGGTGCCGGATGATCCGCGCTTCGGGCCGCTCCGGCTCGGTCCGCGAGGCGACGACGTACGCGAACTTCTCGTCCTCGAACCCGAGCGTGCCCGCCTTCAGCCGCCGGTGCAGGCCCGACCGCGGGAGCCGCGCGGCGAAGTGGCACCAGTCCTCGCCGGGCACGATCGGGCACGCGGCGTCGTGCGGGCACGGCGCGACCACGCTCAGGCCCAGCTCGACCAGCTGGGCGCGGGCGGCGCGGATGCGCTCGTACCCCGCGGGAGTGCCCGGCTCGATCAGGGCGACCGTGCCGGCCGCGCCCGCCAGCCAGCGCACGACGTCGGCACGCGTGGCGTCCGGCAGCTCGCCGAGCACGTACGACAGCGTGACGAGGTCGGCCTCCGGCGACGGCGCCGCCGGGTCGACGAACCCGCGTCGCCACTCCGTGTCCCGCACCGCCGCGAGGCCGGCTCCCGCGGCGAGCCGCTTGCCGAGCCCGATCGCGCCGGCGACCTGCTCCAGCACCGTGCACTTCGCCAGCGACGGCCACACGGCCGCGGCCGCCCACACCGCCGCCCCGGTGCCGCCGCCGACGTCGATCTGCGTACGCGGCTCGAAGCCGGGAGCGCGTGAAGCGGCTTCGGCGAGCACAGCGTGTACCGCCGCGTAGGTCGCCGGCATGCGGTAGCCGGCGTACGCGGCGACGTCGGCTTCGGAACTCAGGATCGGCGAAGTCGCCGCGTCACCTTGGCGGTAGCGCGTGCTGAGCCGGTCGACGGACTGCGCCAGCCGGGCCACGGGGTGCCTGGCCAGCTCTTCGTCGAGCGCGGAGGAAAGGTCGTCGGGGAGAACCGCCACGGCCGCTGATTCTCCCCTGTCCGGATTGTCCCCACCGGGGCGACCCTGAGCTGCTAGTTTCCGGCGCGAAAAGTTTTTGGCGGCGGCTGTCGATCCGGCGTGTGGCCGTTCGACGCGTAGGCGAGAGCGAGCGAAAGGAGACCGCTGTGCGGTTCATGGTGATCGTCAAGGCCAACGAGGATTCCGAAGCGGGCAAGGGCCCCAGCGCGGAACTGCTGACCGAGATGGCGAAGTTCAACGAAGAGCTGGTCAAGGCCGGGGTGCTGCTGGCGGGCGAGGGCCTCACGCCGAGCTCGCAGGGCGCGCGGATCGTCTTCTCGAGCACCGAAGAGCCCAAGGTCGTCGACGGCCCGTTCGCCGAGACGAAGGAGCTCGTCGGCGGGTTCTGGATCCTCCAGTGCCGCGACCGCGAGGAGTGCATCGAGTGGATCAAGCGGATGCCCAACCCCGACGGCCAGGCCGGCGTCGTCGAGATCCGGCGCGTCGCGGAGGCGTCGGACTTCGACAACATGACGCCGGAAATCGAAGCGATGGAAGGCCGGCTGCGGGCGCAGTCCGCCGGGGAGGCGTGACGCCGTGCGGTTCCTGGTGATGGTGAAGGCCAACGCCGACTCCGAGGCCGGGATCGGGCCCAGCGCCGAGGAACTGGCCACGATGGCGCGGTTCAACGACCAGCTGCACGCCGAGGGCCGGATCGTGTTCGCCGAAGGGCTCACGCCGAGTTCGGAGGGCGCGCGCGTCCTGTTCGAAGGCCACGCGGAACCGAAGGTCATCGACGGGCCGTTCGCGGAGACGAAGGAGCTGATCGCCGGGGTCTGGCTGCTGAACGGCGAATCGCTGGAAGACGTCGTCGAGGTGATGAAGCGCGCGCCGTGCTTCGACGCGCCGCGCGGGGTGTTGGAGATCCGCCCGATCGACGAGTAGTGGGTTGCACCGCGCCGGATCACCCTGTCTGATGGCCGGGTGACGGTTGCGGACGCCCACAGAACGGTCGAAACGGTCTGGCGGATCGAGGCGCCGCGGCTCATCGCGGGCCTGGCCCGGATGGCCCGCGGCGACGTCGGTCTCGCCGAGGAACTGGCCCAGGACGCCCTGGTCGCGGCGCTGGAGCAGTGGCCGGAGTCCGGCGTGCCGCGCAACCCCGGCGCGTGGCTGATGACCATCGCCAAGCGCCGCGCGGTCGACCAGTTCCGCCGCAACGAGCGGTACGCGGAGAAGCTCGAGGAGGTCGGGCGCGACCAGCAGCTCGGCGAGGGCGTGCTGCCCGACTTCGACGCCGCGCTCGACGACCACATCGAGGACGACGTCCTGCGCCTGCTGTTCGTCGCCTGCCACCCGGTGCTGAACACGCAGGCGCGGGTCGCGCTGACGCTGCGCATGCTCGGCGGCCTGACCACCGACGAGATCGCGCGCGCCTTCCTGGTCCGCGAATCGACGATCGCGCAGCGGATCGTCCGGGCGAAGAAGGCCCTCGCCGCGGCGAAGGTGCCCTTCGAGGTGCCGGAGGGCGAGGAGCGGATCGCGCGGCTGTCGTCCGTGCTCGAAGTGATCTACCTGGTGTTCAACGAGGGTTACTCGGCCACCCGCGGCGACGACTGGATGCGGCCGGCGCTGTGCGAGGAGGCGATGCGGCTCGGCCGCGTGCTCGCCGGGCTGATGCCGGGCGAGCCGGAGGTCCACGGCCTGGTCGCGCTGATGGAGCTCCAGGCGTCCCGCGCGAAGGCCCGCACGGGCCCGAACGGCGAGCCGGTGCTGCTGCTGGACCAGGACCGTTCCCGCTGGGACCGGCTGCTGATCCAGCACGGCCTCGCGGCGCTGGCCCTGTCGGCGCAGCTGGCCGAAGGCGCGTACGGGCCGTACTCCGCCCAGGCGGAGATCGCGGCCTGCCACGCGAGGGCCCGCACGGCCGGCGAGACGGACTGGGCCCGGATCGCGGCGCTCTACGAAGGTCTCGGCAAGCTCCAGCCGTCCCCGGTGATCGAGCTGAACCGCGGGGTCGCGGTGGCGATGGCGTACGGCCCGGCGGCGGGCCTGGAGGTCGTCGACGCGGTCGCGGACGACCCGGCGTTGAAGGAGTACCACCTGCTCCCGAGCGTCCGCGGTGACCTCCTGCAGAAACTGGGCCGGCTGGAGGAGGCCGAGCAGGAGTTCCTGCGGGCGGCGAAGATGACGGAGAACGCCCGCGAGCGCGCGCTGCTGCTGGACCGCGCGACGGCGGTGGGTCGCTAAAACCGCGCCAACGGCGTGGTCTGGCTCGCTATGCTCCCGCGATGGCAGGCAGAGCACCTCGCGCGGACGTCCGGATCGGACACGAGGCCCGCGCGGAGGCCACCGGCAAGCTGGACAAGGCGTTGCGGGAAGGCCGGATCGATCTGGCCGAGTACGAGCGGCGGGTGGTGGTCGTCCAGGCCGCCCGCGTGCGCAAGGACCTGACACCGGCGATCGCCGATCTGCCCGCCCGGATCTCCGCGGCGGACCGCGAGCGGGCGTTGGTCCTGCTGGCCGACGCCTTGACCGACGGGCGGCTTTCAGCAAGCGCTTACGCCGACGCCGAGGTACTGCTGAACCGAGCCGTCACGTACGCCGATGTCGACGCCGTCGTCGGCAACCTGGACGCCAAGGCGAGCCACGCCGAACGCGACCAGGCCATCGCGCGGATCGAGGCCGCGGTCGCGGGTGGGCTGCTGGATCCGGCCGAGCGGCATGACCGGGTGGCCGCCGTCCGGCGGGCGGCGACTGATGCTCAGCTCGAGGCGCTGGTGGCCGATTTGCCCGCGGGTGCGGGCCCGGCGCGTTCGCCGCGCGCGTCGCACGCCGACCGGGAAGCCGTTGTCGCGCAGCTGCACGACGCCGTCGAGGCGGGTCTGCTCGAGCTGCCCGAGTTCGACGAGCGGGTGCGTGCGGTGTACGCGGCGCGGTTGCGTGACGAGCTGGCGAGGGTGGTGGCGGACCTGCCGTCCCCGGGCCCGCGCGCGCCACTGACTTCGTTGCCGCCGGCGCCGCCGATCGACCTTCCCCCGCGGAAGCCGTCGTTCCGAGCAGGCATGACCGCCGCCGTGGTCGCCGCGGTCGGCATGGTCCCCATGGTCGGCATCGTGATCGTCTTGGGCATGCTGGGTTTCACCGCACCGGCGATCGTGGTGGGGTCGGTGTGGGCGGTCGTGTTCGTCGCGCTCGTGGTGTGGGCCCGCCGCACCACGACGGCGGCCATTGCCGAGATCGACGCTCCTCCGCCCGTGGATCTGTTTCGTCCGGTCGTGGAACCGGTGCCTGCCGAACCGGCGCCGGTTGCCCGGCGGAAGAAGACGCCGCCGCGCAAGCGGTTGCTGGGCGAGCACGAGGGCGGCCTCGCGTCAGTGACGGCTCTGGTGCTGCCCGGCGGCACCCCGGTGGCGATCAGCGGCGGCTGCGACAACACCGCGAAGGTTTGGGACCTCACGGACGACTCGCTGCGGCACACGCTCAGCGGGCACACTCACGACGTGCGGGGTGTTTCGGCCATGGTGCTACCGGACGGTGTGCCCGTCGCGGTGACCGTCAGTGCGGACCGGACAGCGAGGGTGTGGGACCTCCGTGACGGATCGCAGCGCGGGGTACCGCTGAAACTGGCCGACCACGGGTGCGCGGTGTGGTGCTTGCGCCTGGCCGATGGCACTCCGGTCGCGGTCACCCACGCCGGGATCGACAAGATCCAGACGTGGGACCTGCGAGACAACAAGCGGCTCCACGACGTTTCCTACGACTCCACGTTCGAAAAAGCGGTCCCGGTGGTGCTCCCCGACGGCACGCCGGTCGTGCTGACCTCGGACTGGGACGGGAACATCACGGCGGTGCACCTGAAGTCCGGAAAGACGCGGTTCCGGCTGACCGGCCACACCGAACGGGTCAGCTCGATCGACACCGCGGTGCTCCCCGACGGCACCCCGGTCGCCGTGTCCGCGAGCACCGACAAGACGGTCCGCGTCTGGGACCTGCGGCGCCGCACCCTGGTCCACACCATCGCCGGCATGGTCCATGCCAAGGAGGCCGTCGTGTGCACGTCCCTGGCGGACGGCACCCCGGTCGTGGTCGCTTCCGACTTGGAAGAGAACACGATGGCGTGGGACCTGCGGGACGGTGCCGTCCTGCCGTACCGGCGCGCCCTGCGGGGCGGCACCCTCGGCGCTCTCGCACTTCCGGACCACACCTTGATCGTGGGCCTGGCCGACGACTACTCCTCGCTGGGGGTTCAGCGGCTGGCCCTGGAGCCGGATCGGGGACCGGCGCCGGTAAAGGTGAAGCCGGCAAAAGTAAAGCCGGTCGCCAGAGGGGCGAAGGCGCCGATCAAACGGGTGCAGGGTGAGCACAAGGGTGGCCTCCTCGCCATGACGGGCCTGGTCCTGCCGGACGGCAGCCCGGTGGCGATCACCGGCGGCCGGGACAACACCGCGAAGGTGTGGGGCCTGTCCGACGGCTCGCTGCGGTACACGCTCAGAGGGCACACCAACGACGTGGTCGGGGTCGCGGCCATGGTCCTGCCGGACGGCGTCCCGGTGGCGGTGACGGTCAGCGAGGACCGGACGGCGAGGGTATGGGACCTGACCGACGGCTCGCTGCGCGGCTCGCCGGTGAAATGCGGCCGCGGGCCGCAGGGCGTGCGTTGCCTGTCGCTGGCCGACGGCACTCCGGTCGCGGTCATCCACAACACGGCCGAGGCGATCGAGATGTGGGACCTGCGGGACGGCAAGCAGCTCGGCAAGATCGCTTTCGCCTCGCTCGACGACTTCTTCGACATGGTTCACCCCGTGGTGCTCCCCGAGGGGACGCAGCTCGCGCTGGCGACCGACTGGGATGGCCTGATCAAGGTGCTGAACCTGAAGGACGGGAAGACGAAAGGCAAGCTGCGCGGTCACACCCACCCCATCAGGGCGATCGACACCACGGTGCTGCCCGACGGCACGCCGATCGCCGTGTCCGTGAGCGGGGACAAGACGGCCCGCGTCTGGGACCTGCGGAGCGGTACCTCGCTCCACACCATCACCGGCATGACCCACACGAAAGAAGCCGTGGTGTGCACGTCGCTGCCGGACGGCACCCCGGTCGCCGTCGCCGTCGGCTACGAGAACACGGCGATGTGGGACCTGCGCGACGGTTCCGAGCTGCCGTGCCCGCTCGCTCTGGAAGCCGACCTCCTCGGCGCTGTCGCACTCCCGGACCGCACCCTGATCCTCTGCCTGACCGCGGACGCCTGGGGGTTGGCGGTTCACCCGCTTTCCTAGCGGCTCCGCCAGGAAAGCGGGGACAACGTCAGCGCCGCTTCGGCGATCTTCCGCGCGGTCTCGGTCTTGAGCCCCTTCCGCGCGGACTCGATCCATTCGTCGACCGGCCGCACGCCGATGTCCCGGTACTCCAGCGCCTGCAACAGCATCTCCAGCTTGTCGGCGTCCTTCGCGCACAGCGCTTCGGCCGAGGAGCGGGTCTCGTACTCGTCGACGGCCTCGCGCACCACGTCACGCGAACGCGGAGGCAGCGCGGCCGTCTGGTCGGCCGTGATCTCCCGCGGCTCCGGCTTGCGCAGGTAGTCCACCGCCGTCAGCGGCAGGTCACCCGTGCGCGTCTCCTGCGTGTCGTGCCAGACCGCCAGGAACGCCGCCCGCTCCGGTGACGCCCCTTCCTCCGCCGCGATCAGTGCGGCCAGCTGCGCGGCGCGGAGGCTGTGCTCGCCGACCGACTCCGGGTCGCGGACCCCCGCGTGCCACCAGCCCGACCGCCGGACGCGCTTGAGCAGGCCCAGCTCGTAGCCGAAGGACGCCAGTGACTCAGTCATGCCGCCCAGCCTAGGGCGACGGGATCATCGCCGTCAGGATCGTCGCCTGGAGCAGGGAGATCACGCCGACCACCGCGGTCAGCAGCAGCGACCAGAGGAACGTCTGCCGCAGCAGCGAGCCCTCCTTGCCGCTCTGGCCGATCGCCGTCGCGCCGATCGAGAGGTTCTGCGGCGAGATCATCTTGCCCATCACGCCGCCGGACGTGTTCGTCGCGCCCGCCAGGATCGGGTTGAGGTTCAGCTGCTGCGCCGAGATCACCTGCATCGGGCCGAACAGGCTGTTCGTCGACGCGTCCGAGCCGGTCAGGAACACGCCCAGCCAGCCGATGTAGGCCGAGAACAGCGGGAAGACCGCGCCGGTCGTCGCCAGCGCGAGGCCGAGCGTCTGCGTCGCGCCCGAGTAGTTCATCACGAACGCGATCGCCAGGATCATGAAGATCGTCGCGAGCGCCCAGCGCATCTGGAACAGCGTGTTGCGGTACGTCTTGAGCAGCAGGCCCGGCCGCGCGCCCATCGCGAAGCCGGCGATCACCGCGGCGATCAGGGCGACGGTGCCCGGGGAGAACAGGAAGTCGACGGTGAGCGTCGCCGCGTACGGCGCGTTCTTCGCCGTGATCGGCGGGTGCTGCACGACGTGGTTGTGCAGGCCCGGCCACGCGAAGACCCAGTCCGCCTTGTGCAGCAGCTTGGTCAGGTCCAGCCAGGCGGGCAGGTTCTTGAAGATCGTGCCGATCCGCGACAGGAAGATCGCCAGGATCAGGATGATGTAGGGCATCCACGCGTAGAGCGCGCCGCGTTCGGCCTGGGCGGCGCCGAGGCTCTTGGCGGCTGCGGGCGCTTCTTCGCCGTCGAAGCGCCACACCGTGGCCGGCTGCCAGAACCGCGTCAGGACCCACAACGCGGCCATCGCGGTGAGCGCGGCGAGGACGTCGACCAGGCTGGCGCTGATGTAGTTGGACGCGACGAACTGCATGGCCGCGAACGCGAGCCCGGCGGTCAGCACCGCGGGCCACACCTCGAGCATGCGCTTCCAGCCGGCCAGGACGACGACCAGGAACGCCGGGATGATCAGCGCCAGCACGGGGACCTGGCGGCCGACCATCGCCGAGAACAGCTCGGTCGCCTGGTCCTGCTTGAGGTGCATGATCGGCGCGGTCAGCCTGCCGAGCACGATCAGCGGGTTGCCCAGCCCGCCGAACGCGACGGGCGCGGTGTTCGCCAGCAGTGCCAGCACGACGGCCTTGACCGGCGGGAACCCGAGCGCGGCCATCATCGCCGCGGTGATCGCGATCGGCGATCCGCCGCCCGCGACGCCTTCGAGCAGCGCGCCGAAGCTGAACGCGATGAGCAGCGCCTGCAGCCGCCGGTCCTCGCTGAACCCGGCGAGCACCCGCTTGATCGCGTCGAACCGGCCGGTGGCGACCGTGATGTTGTGGAAGTAGACGGCGTGGAACGCGATCCAGGCGACCGACCACACGCCGAACACGAGGCCCATCGCCGCGGAGTCGAACGCCAGCGCGGCCGGCATCCGGTACAGCAGCAGGGCCACGCCGAGCGCGGTGACCAGCGCCAGCGCCGCCGAAAGGTGCGCGGAGAAGCGGATCACCCCGAGCGAAACCAGCAGCACGATGATGGGGAGCGCGGCGAGCAGCGCGGAAACCCACAGCCCGCCCGCCGGCTGGTAGTCCTGGATCCAGGTCACGGTCGGCTCCTTTGCCGGTGTGCTCAGGCAGGCCGGCCCCGGACGTACCCGAGCCGGAGGGAAAGGGCGGCGGCGGTCCCGGCGACGGAGGCGCCGAGCTCGTCGAGCCGGCGCAGCACCCGAGGCGCGGGCCCGGCGATGCTGATGGCGGCGATCGGCCGTCCGGAGTGGTCCCGCACGGCGGCGGCGACGCAGCCGACGTCCGGCTCGTTCTCGACCTCGTCGATCGCCCACCCGCGACGGCTCGTCTTCGCCAGCTCGTCGAGCAGCCGGTGCGGATCGCTGATCGTCTTGAGCGTCAAGGGATCGAGCTTCATCCGCCGGACGCGTTCGGCCCGGTCGGCTTCGGGCAGCGCGGCCAGCCAGGCCTTGCCGAGCGACGTCGCGTGCTGCGGCCGCCGCGTCCCGAGCCGGCAGGCGAGGGTGACGGCGCTGGCACTGCGTTCGGTGGCGACGTAGACCATGGTGTCGTTGTCGGGAACGGCGAGATAGGTGGTTTCACCGGACCGTTCGGCGAGCGACGCGAGATACCTCGGCGCGCATCGGTGCAGATCGGTGGCGGCCATCGCCCGGGCCCCGAGCTCGACGAGCCGCGTCCCGAGCCTGACCCGGCCGGTGACCTGGTCGGCTTCGAGGTACTCGAGGTTCTTGAGGGTGCCGACGATGCGGTAGGCGGCACTGCGGGAAAGTCCCAGTTGCCGCGCGATCGCATTGGTGGAAATCTCCTGGTGCCGGCCCACGTGCTCGAGCACCGCCAGCCCGCGTTCGAGAGTGCCGCTCTGTTCCAGCCCGCGCTCCGGTCCCACGTTGTCCTCCGTTGGACGTTCCCGGTTTTCCGCTCAGCGGTACGCCTTTCCGCTGGGTGGGGTTGGACGGTAACACCTCCGATGAATCAGCGGAAGATCTTGCGAAAACTCGGAACAATGGCGGTACTTGCGGACGCTAATTGGTACAACATCCGATGGTTAAGTTTCCTACCTATGGCGGTTGCGGGCTCACGGACAGCGGCTTTCGACAAGTTCGACAACGTTGTCGTTCAGGTCCGTGAATGTGCACGCGAGTGGTCGGCAGGGCGGACGGCGGGTCCTGGAAGACGTGAATGGCTCATTCCTGTCGTCCGGTGACGGGAATGAGTCATTGACGACGGTCGGCGGGCTCGGACTGCTCGATGGCGATCGCTGCCTGGATCTCGTCGAGGGCTCGCCGTGCGACTTCGCCGAAGCCGGCGTCCGCTGTGCCGCTCCAGCGCTCATAAGCGATCTTCATGGCGAGCGCCCCCAACTCCGCGGCGACGCAAGCGGTCAGCTGCGGGACGCCGCGCTGCTCGAGTGCGCCGGTCATCGCCGCGGTGAGCGCCAGGCCCTTCAACGCTTCACGCTCCCGCAGTTCCGGATTGGCGGCGATCACCGTCCGCCGGAGCGCGGTGTACTCGCGGCGGTCCGGCGTGAAGGCTTCGCGGCCTACCGCGTCCATGGCGTGGGTCACCGCTTCGAGCGGAGTGGCGGACGCCGGTGCCGCGGCGATCGCGCCGGCGAGCAGGCCTGCCAGGGTGCCGCCACCGAAGAGCACTTCGCGCTTGTCCTGGAAGTGCCGGAAGAACGTGCTCTTCGTCAGGCCCGCGCGCTGCGCGATGTCGATCACCGTCGTGTTCTCGTAGCCGCGTTCCGCGAACAGTTCGAGGGCGGCCTTGCTCAGCCGCTCCGGCGCGTTCGGTTCCCAGCGGGCCATGGCAGCAGTTTACGGCACTTGGTCCCGTCGTCGGTGTACGGTGATGGGACCAAGTCTCATCAACGGGAGGTCCCCATGAGCAGAGCCGTCAGCTACGAGAAGTTCGGCGGTCCCGAGGTGCTGGAGCTGCGAGACGTGCCGGAGCCGCACGCCGGCCCCGGTGAGGTGCGGGTCCGCGTGACGGCCGCCGGGCTGAACCCGATGGACTGGGGCCTCGCTTCGCGGCCCGAGGCGGCGGCGAACTTCGGCATCACCCTGCCGTCCGGTTTCGGGTACGACTTCGCCGGCGTGGTCGACGAGGCCGGCCCCGGCGCCACGGGCTTCGCCGTGGGTGACCGCGTCCACGGCGGCGCGCTCGGGCGGGCGGTCGCCGACTTCGTGGTCCTCAAAGCACCCGCTCAGGCACCCGACGGGCTCTTCCCCACGCCGGCCGGGATCAGCGACGAGGTGGCGAGCACGCTCCCGGTGGCCGGCTCCTCCGCGGCCGCCGCGCTGGCCGCGGTCGGCCTGCGGGCGGGGGACACCGTCCTGATCGGCGGGGCCGCCGGCGGCGTGGGCATCTTCGCCGTCCAGCTCGCGAAGCTCGCCGGCGCCACCGTGATCGGCACCGCCTCGGAGGGCACGTTCCCCTTCCTGCGGAAGCTCGGCGCCGAGCCCGTGGCCTACGGGCCGGGACTCGCGGACCGCGTGCGGGAACTGGGTGGCGTGACCGCGGCGACGGACCTGTTCGGCACGGAGACGGCCGAGGCCGCGCTGGCGCTCGGCGTCCCGCCCGAGCGGATCGCCACGATCGCCGCCGGGCCCCAGCCGCCGGGCGGGGTGCGCGCCACCGGGGGCGCCGACGCCGAGCCGGGCGCCATGGCGAGGATCGCCGAGGCGATCCTCGCCGGGGAACTCACCGTGCCGATCGCCGCGGTGTTCCCGGTCGAGCGGATCCGTGACGCGGTCGCCTTGCAGGCGGGGCGGCACGTCCACGGCAAGGTCGTCGTCACCTTCTAGGTTGCCTGGCGCGGCTACCTGCACCCGGCGAGCTCCTGTGGCCAGCGGCAGCAGTGAATCCCGCGGGCTGCGGGTGTCTTGAACGAGTCGTTCAAGACACCCCAGGTCCTGAACGAGTCGTTCAAGACATGAGCGGGTCGCAGCCGGCGGAGTGGCCTGCCACGCCGACCCACGCAGCCCGCCAGTGAGAAAACCTCATCGGGGCGCATCACCGAGCCGCCGGCAACGAATCTCGGACGCGACACCGGCGGGCGGTGCGCTGGGCCGGGCGGTGAGGCTGAGCCGCGGACAGCGGCGTCAGAGAGCGGCGTCACGGACTCAGGAAACTCACAGCGCCCAACACGCACCATGCGCCGGTGAGCGTCCGAAGCCCCTTCCGTACCCGCGCGTCCGTGGCCGCCGGGCGGCTGACCGCCTGGCTGTCCCGCAGCTCCGGGCTCGGCCGCGGTGGCATGATCGGCGGCCGCGTCACCCTCGCGCTCGATCCGCGTGCCCTGCGGCGCCTCGGGCGGGAACGCACCGTCGTGCTCGTCACCGGCACCAACGGCAAGACCACGACCTCGCTGATGCTCACCCGCGCCCTCGAAGCCCTGGCCGAGGTCGCCGCCAACAGCGACGGCGCCAACATGCCCGACGGCGTCCTCGCCGCCCTCACCGCCCGGCCGGACGCGCCGTACGCGGTCCTCGAAGTCGACGAAACCTACGTGCCCTGGGTCGCCGACCAGGTCCAGCCCGCGGTGCTGGTGCTGCTCAACCTCAGCCGCGACCAGCTGGACCGCGTCGGCGAGGTCCGCGCCACCGAACGTGACCTCCGGGCCGCGATCGCGCAGCTGTCCGGCACGGTGGTCGTCGCGAACTGTGACGACGTCCTGGTGACGTCGGCCGCGAGCGTGGCCGCCAAGCCGGTGTGGGTCGCCGCGGGCAAACGCTGGAGTGGCGACTCGACCGCGTGCCCGCGGTGCGAAGGCCGTGTCGAAACCCACGACCGGCACTGGGGCTGCGCGTGCGGGCTCGCCCGGCCGGAGCCCGCCTGGACGCTCGACGGCGACCTCGTCCGCACGCCCGGCGGCCGCGAAGTCGACCTGGACCTGCGGCTGCCCGGTGACGCCAACCGCGCCAACGCCGCGCTCGCGCTCGCCGCGGCGCACCGGCTCGGCGTGCCGCCGCACACTGCCGCGACGCGGCTGCGGACCATCACCGACATCGGCGGCCGCTATCGGACCGTCCGCCGGTCGCGGCACTCCGTGCGGCTGATGCTGGCGAAGAACCCGGCCGGCTGGGTGGAGACGCTGCGCGTGCTGGACGAGGACACCCCGGTCGTCGTCGCGGTGAACGCCCAGGAGGCCGACGGCCGGGACCTGTCCTGGCTCTGGGACGTGCACTTCGAGCGGCTCCGCGGGCGCCAGGTGGTCGTGACCGGCGAGCGCGGCGCCGACCTGTCCGTGCGGCTCTGCTACGCCGAGGTCGCGCACTGGGCCGAGCCGGACCCGGTCGCCGCGATCGACGCGCTGCCGCCCGGCGCCGTCGAGCTGGTCGCCAACTACACCGCGTTCCGCGACCTGGTGGGCAGGCTGGCCGATGCCTGACTCGGTCGTCCACATCGGACTGTTGCTGCCGGAGGTGCTCGGCACCTACGGCGACACCGGCAACGCGCAGGTGCTGAGCAAGCGGCTGCAGTGGCGCGGGT
Source organism: Amycolatopsis sp. NPDC021455 (assembly GCF_040640995.1). Lineage (NCBI taxonomy): Bacteria > Bacillati > Actinomycetota > Actinomycetes > Pseudonocardiales > Pseudonocardiaceae > Amycolatopsis > Amycolatopsis sp. NPDC021455. The sequence goes on from NZ_JBFACT010000020.1 coordinate 87,503, forward strand.
TCGACGCGGAGGTCGTCCCGGTCGGGCTCGGCGAGCCGGTGCCGTCCACTTTGGACATCTACTTGCTCGGGGGCGGCGAGGACGGCGCCCAGACGCTGGCCGCGGCGCACCTGCGGAAGTACCCCGGCCTGCGACGAGCCGTCGCCGCCGGCGCGGTGGTGTTCGGCGTGTGCGCCGGCCTGCAGGTGCTCGGCACGCGCTTCCGCGGCCTCGACGGCGTCGACCACGACGGGCTCGGCCTGCTCGACGTCACCACCGAACCCGGCGAGCGCCGCGCGGTCGCCGAACTGGTCGCGACGCCCTCGCGGCTCCTGGACGGCGAGTCGCTGACCGGGTTCGAGAACCACCTGGGTGTCAGCAAGCTCGGTGCCGACAGCGAACCGCTCGGGCACGTCGTGCGCGGCACGGGCAACGGCGACGGCACCGAAGGCGCGGTGACCGACCGGGTCGTCGGCACGTACCTGCACGGCCCGGCGCTCGCCCGCAACCCCGCGCTGGCCGACCTGCTGCTGTCCTGGACGGCCGGGCACCCGCTCGGCCCGCTCACCCTGCCCGAGGTCGACCGCCTGCGGGAAGAGCGGCTCGTCACCCCGCGCCGCCGCCGGTGAGCCCGTGGTCCAGCCACCGCGCCCGGCCGCCGCTGTTGGCCACTCGCCAGCGCCCCAATGTGGCGTTCGGTGCGTCCAACGCACCCAATGTGGCGTTCGGTGCTCCTCCCATGCCCCCACCACCACCCTCAACGGAGGCGCTTCGCGCCGCTGTGTCATCCAACGCCACATTGGGGCGCTTGGGTCGGGCCGGTTCTGGGCCGGTCGTTACGCTGCGTTGGTGAGACTCGGCAGGGTGATCGCCGCGACCGGCGTCCGGATGCGCACGACCGCGGTGGCGGTGTTCGCGCTCGCGCTGGCCATCGCCGCCGCGGGGGTGGTCGTGGTGCTGCTGCTGGAGGAGTCGCTCGACCGCAGTGTCACCGAGAGTGCCCGCAGCACCGGACGGCAGGTCGCCATCCAGCTCGTCCGCGAAGGCGCGCGTGACCTGAGCGCGAGCGACGTCGCCAGCACCGGCGACACCGAAGCCGTCACGCAGGTGCTGGACGCGCGGGGCAGGCCCATCGCGAGCGACCCGGCGATCGTCGGGCACCCGCCGCTGACCACGGCGCGCCCGGCCGTCGGGCAGGAGACCATCGAGACGCTGCCGCTCGGGCTGAACGGCGACGGCGCCGACTACCGCGTCGTGTCGCAGGAAGTGAACGGGCCGGGCGGGCCGTTCACGGTGATCTCCGCGCGCTCGCTGGAACCGGTCGCGGAGGCCTCGACCCGGCTGACGCTGCTGTTCGGCTTGATCGCCGTGCCGTTGCTGGCGATCGCCGGGCTCGCGGTGTACCGCGCGGTCGGCTCGGCGCTGCGGCCGGTCGAGCGGATGCGCCGGACCGTCGCCGAGATCTCGACCCGCGACCTCGCCGCGCGCGTGCCGCTGCCGCCGGGCGGCGACGAGGTGCAGCGCCTGGCCGTGACGCTCAACGAGATGTTGTCCCGGCTCGCGTCGGCGCAGGCCGCGCAACGCCGGTTCGTCGCGGACGCCAGCCACGAACTGAGATCACCGCTCTCGACGATCAGCACTGCTCTCGACGTCTCCGGCCGCCACCCGGAAAGCACCACGGACCTGGTGCCGGTGATCGCCCGCGAGACCGCGCGGCTGCGCGAGCTCGTCGACGACCTGCTCATGCTGGCCCGCACCGACGACACGACCGACCGGCCGCAGCGCACCGAGGTCGACCTCGACGACATCGTCCGCGCCGAAGCCGAGCGGGTTCGCGGCGAGACCACGGCGGACGTCGAGGTCCGGGCCGGGCCGGCGAAGGTGCACGGCAGCGAGGCCCAGCTGCGGCGGGCGGTGCGGAACCTGGTCGACAACGCCCGCGGGCACGCGCGCTCGCGCATCCGCGTCAGCAGCGCGGTGCGCGGCGACCTCGCCGTCGTCGAGGTGAGCGACGACGGTCCCGGCGTCGGGGAAGCCGACCGGGAACGGATTTTCGAACGGTTCGTCCGGCTCGACGCGTCGCGGCAGCGCGGACACGGCGGCACCGGGCTGGGCCTGCCGATCGTCGCCGGCATCGCGGCGCGCCACGGCGGCCGGGCGCGCTACGCCGCGTCGGAGGAGCCCGGCGCGCGGTTCGTGATCGAGCTGCCGGTGATCGCCCTGCCGAAGGAGGAGTAGTGCGCCTGCTGATCGTGGAGGACGAGCGCGAGTTCGCGGAGACGCTGCGGCGCGGGCTGGTCGCCGAGGGGTTCACCGCCGACGTCGCCCACACCGGACGCGAGGGCCTCTGGCGGGCGACCGAGCACGAATACGACGTCGTGGTGCTCGACATCATGCTGCCCGAGCTGTCCGGCTACGAGGTGCTCAAACGCCTGCGGGCGGCCGAGAACTGGACGCCGGTGCTGATGCTGACGGCGAAGGACGGCGAATACGACGAAGCCGACGCGTTCGACCTCGGCGCCGACGACTACCTGTCCAAGCCGTTCTCCTTCGTCGTGCTCATCGCCCGGCTCCGGGCGTTGCTGCGCCGCGGTGCCCCGGCCCGCCCGGCCGTGCTCGAGGCCGGCGACCTGCGGCTCGACCCCTCCGCCCGGACCGTCCACAGGGGACAAAAGCGGATCGAGCTGACCGCGCGCGAGTTCGGGCTGCTGGAGTTCCTGCTGCGCCGGGCGGGAACGGCGCTGTCGAAGAACGAGATCCTCGGCCACGTCTGGGACGCGCACTACGACGGCGACGAGAACGTCGTCGAGGTGTACATCGGGTACCTGCGGCGCAAGATCGACGCGCCGTTCGGCACCCACACCATCGAGACGGTCCGCGGCGTGGGCTACCGCCTGGTGGACGTTACCCGATCGTGATCCAATGGCCGTTTCGCGGCAATTTGGTTCCGCTGGGTGTCCGTGCCTTGGGCCATTTGCCCTCACCGGCTGGCGCGGATTGCCCAACCGTTACCGCGAACCGGTGAAAAATACCGTCCCGCGTCCGCGCTGCGCGTAGTCGTCGCTGTTGCTACGGTGGGCACCACCCCCGACAAGGAAAGCGATGACGGAATCGCCTCTGCCGTTCCCTGCCCAAAATAACAATTCTTCCGAAGCCGCCGGGAAATCCGTTTCCGGGCTGCGGCTCGTCGACGCCATCGGTGTGGCGAAGGCCCAGTTCGGGTTGGTGACCGGGCTGACCCCGCACGCCGTGACCGGGGTCCGGAGCCGCCCCGGTGGTGGCTGGTCCGTGCTCGTCGACGTCGTCGAGCTGGCCAGGATCCCGGACTCCACCAGCGTGATGGCCACCTACCGGGTGGACGTCGACGGTGACGGCGAACTCAGCGCGTGCGAGCGGTTGCGGCGGTTCACCCGGGGTGCCACCGATTCCTGAAAGGAAGGTCGACAGATTGGGCACTTCGTCCGATTCCTTGGCGGACATCCTGGAACGCGTGCTCGACAAGGGCGTGGTGATAGCCGGTGACATCGGCGTGAGCGTCGTCGACGTCGAATTGCTGACCCTGCGGATCCGGCTGTTCATCGCTTCCGCGCAGACCGCCCGCGAAATGGGCATGGACTGGTGGACGAACGACCCGTTCTTCTCGCCGAATGCCGCCCGCGGCGAGCTGGACGGCGATGTCGGAAGGCGCGACCTGGCGGCGCGCGTCGCCGAGCTGGAGGCCCGGCTGCCCGTGCCGGGCGGGAGGGACGAACCGCGGTGAGCACCCGCAACTGGCTGTGCGCGTACGCGATCACCCGCAACCGCCCGGCCGAACTGGACCTGACCCCGGCACCCCGGCTCATCGGCTACCGCGACCTCGGCGTCGTCGTCGCCGACGTGGCGCCGGCGCGCTTCGACCGCATCGACACGCTCGATCCGGTCGACGGCGCGCTCGCCGAACTGGCCCGCGAGCACGACGCCGTGGTGCGCGCGGTGTTCCGCCACGAACCCGTGCTGCCGTTGCGGTTCGGCACGGTCATCGACGGCGAGGCGGCTGCGCTCCGGCTCCTGGAGACCGCCTACGACCAGGCCCGCGACTGCCTCGACGAGGTGGCGGGCCACCGCGAGTGGGGTGTCCGCGTGCGGCACACCGAACCCGCCGCCACCAGCCGGCCCGATTCCGCGGGCCTGACCGGCACGCAGTACCTCGTCCGGCGGCGCGAACGGCTGAAGGCGATCCAGCGGGCCCGCGAGGACGTCGTCGGCGCCGCCGGGCGGCTCAAGAACGCGTTGCGCCGGCACGCCGCCGACAGCGTCGGGCGGGCCCGGCCGCACGGTGTCCTGGTCAACACCGCCTACCTGGTGGAAACCGGGCGAGAGGCGGCGTTCCACGCCGAGTTCGAGTGGTTCGCCCGCGAGCTGCGCGAGGTGGGCGCGACGGTCGAGACCTCCGGGCCCTGGCCGCCGTACTCGTTCACCGACGTCGAACTCGGGGCGGCCGCCCGTGGCTGACCCCGACATCGTCGAGATCGGCCGCGGCAACGCCGTCGAGGCCGTCGCGGACCTGCTCGACCGGGTCGTGCACCGCGGTGCCGTGGTGAACGGAGACGTGATCATCTCGCTCGCCGGCATCGACCTGGTGCGGCTCGACCTGCGGCTGCTGCTGCTCGGGATCGAGGGGCCGCCGGGATGAGCGAGCCCGTCCGGATCGCCGCCGACGCCGGCCGCGGGCTCGGCCACCTGGTCGTCACCGTGCTCGACATCCTCAAGGAAGTGCTGGAGCGGCAGGCGTTGCGGCGCCTCGACGCCGGCACCCTCACCCCGGACCAGATCGAAGAGCTCGGCCAGGCCCTGATCGGGCTGGAGCTCCGGTTCGCCGAAATCCGCGCGGCCCTCGACGAAATCCCGGCCGGCATCCTGGAAACGGAAGGACGAAGACCGCAGTGACCAACCCCGGACAGACGGGCGGCGGGCTCGCCGACACCCTCAACATCCTGCTGGACAAGGGACTCGTCATCGACGCTTCGGTGAAGGTGTCCCTGATCGGGATCGAGCTGCTGGCGATCGAGGCCCGGATCGTGATCGCCAGCGTCGACACCTACATCCGCTACCTCGAAGCGATGCAGCGGGTGAACGCCCAGGCGAAGATGCCCAACCCCGGGCAGGTCTCGATCGGGATAGACCAGACCGTCGGGCTGATCCCGCCCCCGCCGCCGACGCCCGCGGTGGCGGTGCCGGTGGAGCCGGCGGTGCCGGTCGAGCAGTCGTGACGCTGCAGCTGTACGGCGTCGTCCGGGCCGGGCATCCGCGCGCCCCGCGCACGGTGTGCTGGGAGGACCTGGCGATGGTCGTCGGCGACGCGCCCGCCCAGCCCGATCCGGCGACGCACCTCGCGGTGGTGTCCGCGCTCGTCGAGGGCGGCCCGGTGCTGCCGGTCCGGTTCGGCACGGTGGCCGAGGACGAGGACGCCGTCCGCGCCGAGGTGCTGGCCCCGTCGGCCGACGCCTACCGCGCCGACCTCGACCGGCTCGACGGCCTGGCCGAGGTGCACGTCTGCCTGCGGTTCACCGAGCCCGGGTCGGCGTGGCGGGCGGCGCGCTCCGACGTACTGCTCTCGGAGGTCGCCGAACGGGCCCGCGACTCGGTCTGCCTGCCGGCGGGCGAGTCCGCCGACGAGCGGTGGGCGTTCCTGGTCGGGCTGGGCGACCTGCTCGTCGTCCGCGACGCCGTCGCCGGGCTCGGCGACGGTGGCGTCCAGGCCGAGTGGGTCGGGCCGCTGCCCGCGTACAGCTTCCTCGACCGGCGGACGTGCTCGCGCTGGAGCTGGTGAGCGGGGGCGGAACAGTCGCTGAACACTCGTCCCGGCCCTGGCCGCCGTGGCTCGCGCCCGGTGATCCTGGTGCCGTGACCAGCAGCGAACTCGCCGCGCTCCCGCGTGCGTTCGGGGGGCCCGGCGCCGGGCCCGGGCAGTTTCGCGCGCCGTCGGGGATCGCCGTCGACGCCCGCGGCCGCGTGTGGGTGGCCGACACCGGCAACGACCGAGTCCAGGCGTTCACCCACGACGGCTCGCTCGTACGCGTCCTGGCCGGGCGCCTCAAGGCACCGGAAGGGGTGGCGGTCGACGCGGCGGGCAATGTCTACGTCGCCGACACCGGAAACCGCCGCGTGGTGCAGTTCTCGTGGTGGGGCGGGTTCGTGCGCGAGTTCGGCGGCCTGGTCAGGCCCCGCGCGGTGGCGTTGGACCACGCCGGGCGGCTGCTGGTCGACGACACCGGCCGCGTGGCCCGGTTCTGCACCCGCACGGGCGCCGCGCTGTCCGACACGGCCGAGCCGATCGGCTCACCGAGGGACATGGCCGACGACGGCGCGGGCGGTGTCTGGGTCGCCGAGACGGGCAACCACCGCATCGTCCACTTCGGAGCGTCCGGCTAGTGTCGCGTGTCCGAGGTTCGTCGGCAGCGGCCCGGCTTGCGACGCTAGTTCTTCGAGATCGCGGCCGTCGCGCGGACCACGGCGGTGCACCGGTTCTCGACGTAGTCCAGCCCGCCTTCTTCGGCGATGCGGCGTGCTTCGGCGGAGACGATGCCCTGCTGCAGCCACAATGCCTTGGCGCCGATCTCGACGGCGTCGCGGGCGATGCCGGGTGCTTCGGCGGACGGCCGGAAGACGTCGACGAGGTCGACCGGTTCCGGGATGTCCTTCAGCGACCGGTAGACCTTCTCGCCGAGCAGCTCGGTCGCGGTCGGGTGCACCGGGATGATCCGGAAGCCGTGCGCCTGCAGCACCGCCGGGACGCCGTGCGCGGCCTTGGCCGGGTCCCGGCTCAGGCCGACGACGGCGATCGTCTTCGCGCTCTCGAGGATCTGCTCCGCGTTCATACCGGTGGAACGCGCGGCGGCCGTCAAAGCTTCCACAAGCGCAGGCCGCGCACCCGGTAGACCGGCCAGACGACGTGCCACGGCTTGCGGTGGGCGAAGGTCGCCGCACACGTCAGGATGTTGCGGGCGGACGTCGTCGCGACCTCGTGGCGGTCCGGCCAGGTCGCGCCCTTGGCGCCGATGGCGATCCGGAACACGGTCAGCAGGCCGCGGCCCTGCAGGTCGTACTTCGCGCCGGTGTCGCCGGCGCCGGGAGCCAGTTCGGCGATTTCGGCGCCGAAGGCGCGCGCCGCCTGCGGTGCGACCTCGGCGGGAACCACGCCGACACTGCGCAAGATGGCCTTGCCGTGCATGCGCCGCGCGTACCGGAACAGCAGCGAGCGTTCCCACCACGGCAGCAGGCGGTGGTGCTGGAGCAGCGCGGCGCATTCGCCGTGCCCGATCGCGAAGATGCTCGTGAGCTCGTCGTAGGCGCCGTTCGTCGCCGGCTCGTTCAGGTGCAGCCGCACCTCGAACCGGGTGCGCGCGGTGAGCTCGTCGAGCTTCTCGCGGTGATCGAGCCGCGCCTTCGCGCGGGAGAGCGACCAGTCGGGCATCGGACCTCCAGGCGTCGCGCACAGGCTAGTTCGCCGACGACGCCCGGACCACGCTTTCAGCCGATCTTCTCGCCGTACATCTCGCCGAGCGGGTCGGAGATCAGCTCGACGCGGGCACCGTCCGGATCGGACAGGTAGATGGAGGTCTTGCTCTCCAGCAGGTACTGCACACCGGCCTCGTCGAGCTTGTCCTTGATGACGCTCCACCGTTCGGGCGTGACCGACAGCGCCAGGTGGTGCAGTCCACCGAGGACTTCCGCGTACGGGCCGAGGTCCAGACCGGGCAGGTCGAAGAAGGCGACCGCGTTGCCGTTGCCGACGTCGAAGAAGAAGTGACTGGAGCCCGGGTAGTCCCGGTTCTCGATCAGCTCGGTGAGCGGGAAGCCGAGCAGGTCCTGGTAGAACTCGATGGTCCGCTCGACGTCGCTGGAGATCAGCGCGGTGTGGTGGATGCCGCGGCCGTTCGTCGCCGGCCGTTCGGCGGCGGGGTGCAGGTGACGCTCGCGCAGCTCGTCACGGATCTCGGCGAGCTTGGCGACCTCGGCCTGAGTCGGTGCCATGTCCCTCACGTCCCTTCCTGGTGTGCCTTCAAGCTACGCTCAATTTATCTCGCGCGCAAGAGGTTGTATGGCGAGAGTTCCACTGGGTGGAACATTGGCGCTTGTGTCCCGGGTGCACGCCCGGCAGAGTTCCCGAGGTGGACGTCAGCAGGGTGCAGGAGGCCGCCGCCGTACTGGCGCGGGCCTATGCCGAGCGTGAGCCGATCGAGCCGCTGATCAAGACCTACCCGGACGCGGGGGTCGAGGACGCGTACCGGATCCAGCAGGAGCAGGTGCGGCGCTGGGTCGAAGCCGGCGACGCCGTCCGCGGGCACAAGGTCGGCCTCGCGTCGGCGGCGATGCAGCGGCAGATGGGCGTCGACCAGCCCGACTACGGGCACCTCACCGGCAGCATGTTCCACCTGGAGCACCAGCCGATCCCGACGTCGGCGTTCCTGCAGCCGCGCATCGAGCCGGAGATCGCGTTCGTGCTCGGCTCGGCGTTGCGCGGCCCGGGCGTCACGGTCGCCGACGCCGTGCGCGCGGTCGACTTCGTGCTGCCGTCGCTGGAGATCGTCGACTCGCGGATCCAGGACTGGAAGATCTCGCTGTTCGACACGATCGCCGACAACGCGTCCTCCGGCGGGGTGGTGCTGGGCAGCAGCCCGACGGCACTTTCGGCCGCCGACCTGCGGTTGGCGGGTTGCGTGCTGTACCAGAACGGTTCGGTGGCCGCGACCGGCGCGGGCGGCGCGGTGCTCGGGTCGCCGTTGAACTCGCTGGTGTGGCTGGCGAACACGGTCGGCCCGCTGGGGGTCACCCTCGAGCCGGGGCACGTCGTGCTGCCCGGCTCGATGACCCGGGCGATCCCGGTGTCGCCGGGCGACACGATCGTCACGACCATCGCCGGCATCGGCAGCGTCACCGCGGTCTTCGCTCCCGCTTCGGAGGAATCATGAACGTGCGCGAGGCAGCGGCTTCCCTGCTGGCGACGGTTTCGGAGCGGGCCCCGCTGTCCGCCGACTGGCCGGACCTGGACGTCGACACTGCGTACGCGATCCAGGACGAGGCACTGCGGCAGCGCCGGGCCCGTGGCGAGACGCTGATCGGGGTGAAGCTGGGCCTGACGTCCCGGGCCAAGCAGCAGCGGATGGGCATCGACTCGCCACTGCTGGCCTGGCTCACCGACGCGATGGTGCTGCCGGCGGGCGTCCCCGTGCCGTCGTTGATCCACCCGCGCGCCGAGCCGGAGCTGGTGTTCGTGCTGGGCCGCCGGTTGGCGGGCCCCGGCGTCACGGCGGCGACGGCGCTGGCCGCCGTCGACCGCGTGTACGGCGGCATCGAGGTCATCGACAGCCGGTACGCCGACTACCGCTTCACGCTCCCGGACGCCGTCGCGGACAACGGCTCGTCGGCGTACTTCAGCCTCGGCCCGGTGGGCCTGCCGCCTGCGTCGTTGGACCTGTCCCTGGAAGCGGCACTGCTGGAGGTCGACGGCCAGATCGTCGACACGGCGACCGGAGCGGCGGTCCAGGGCCACCCGGCGGAGGCCCTGGCCCTGGCGGCCAACGCGCTGGGCGCGCGAGGCCTGGCCCTGGAACCGGGCTGGCTGGTCCTGACGGGCGGCATGACGGACGCGATCCCGCTCCGCCCAGGCTCCCGAGTCGCAACCCACTTCTCCCACCTGGGCTCGCTAACCCTCGCCACCTGACCGTGTCGACCCCCCAATCACGAGTGATGTCCCTTCAATCACGCGAGATCCACGTCAGGTCGCTGCTTCGGCGCGGTCGGCGACGCGGGTGATGCCCTTGACCAGCCGCGGCCAGACCGCCCGGGGGAGGTCGTGGCCCATACCGGGGACGACGTCGAGGTCCGCGCCGGGAATCGCGCGGGCCGTGGCGCGGCCGCCCGAGACGTGGACCAGCGGGTCGCGGGCGCCGTGGACCACCAGGGCCGGCACCCGCACCTTCCGCAGCCGCGGCGCGCGGTCGTGCTCGGCCATGATCGCGGCGAGCTGGCGGAGGGTGCCGCCCGGGTGCACGCCGCGGTCGTACGTGCGCTCGGCCCTGTCCCGCATCCGGGCCTCGTCGAACGGGTAGCCGGGCGAGCCGATCAGCCGGAACGTGCGGACGAGCATCTCGACGTAGTCCGCGCGGCTACGCGGCGGCGTGGCGAGCAGCATCGACATCGCCCGCGGGCTCGGCCGTCCGACCAGCCGCCCGCCGGTGCTCGACATGATCGACGTCAGCGACCGGACCCGCTCCGGGTGCCGGAAGGCCAGCGTCTGCGCGATCATCCCGCCCATCGACGCCCCGGCCACGTGCGCGGCGGGGACCTCCAGCGCGTCCAGCAGCCCGGCGGCGTCGTCGGCCATGTCCGCCAGCGTGTACGGCGCACTGCGCAGCAGGTACGCCTGTGCGAGGTTCGCCCGGCCGCGCAGCCGGCTCGACCGCCCGGTGTCCCGGTTGTCGAACCGGATCACGCGGAACCCTTGCGCGGCAAGGTTTTCGCAGAACTCCTCGTCCCACCAGATCATCGGCGCGCCGAGGCCCATCACGAGCAGCAGGGGCCGCCCACCCGTGTCGCCGAACGTCTCGTGGCACAGCTCGAGGCCGTTGACGCGGGTCAGGTGCTCGGTCATGGTGGTCCGTCCCGGTAGGCGCGGGCCTGGATCTCGTACAGCTCGTGGTAGACCCCGCCCGCGCGGATCAGCTCGTCATGGGTGCCTTCTTCGATCAACCGCCCCTTCTCCAGGACCAGGATCCGGTCCGCCGACCGGATGTTGGCGAGCCGGTGCGTCACCAGCACGGTCGTGCGGCGGCCGCGGCCCGACGTGCTCGCGTGCTGCAGCCCGGCGAACACGCGGGCTTCGGCGCGGGCGTCGAGCGCCGCCGTCGGTTCGTCGGCCACCAGGACCGAGGCGTCGCGGTAGATGCCGCGGGCGATGCCCATGCGCTGCCACTGGCCGCCGGACAGGTCGTGGCCCTCGTCGAACTTCTTAGACAGGACCGTGTCCTCCTTGGCGGGCAGGGAGGCGATCACCTCGTCCGCGCCCGAGTAGTCGACCGCTTCGCGCCACGCCCGCCGATCCGGGTCCGGCCGGCCGAGCCGCCCCACCGTGACGTTGTTCGCCGCGGTCATCGGCCACTCCGCGGGTTCCTGCGCGATCACCGCGATGTTCGTGTGGACCGACGCCGGGTCGGCCCGCGCGAGGTCGACGTCGTCCCAGCGGACGGTGCCCTCGTCCGGTGGGTACAGCCCGGTGAGCAGCTTGCCGAGGGTGGTCTTGCCCGAGCCGTTCTCCCCGACGAGCGCCACGACCTCGCCGCGCCGGATCGTCAGCGAGACGTCCCGCAGGGCCGGGTTTTCCTGACCCGGGTACGTGAACGTGACACCCTCCAGCCGGATCTCGGCGGGGTTGGCGGGCGCCGTCACCGTCGTCGCCGGCGGTCGCAGCTTGACCGACTCGACGAGGAGCTGGTTGTAGAACCCGATGTAGAACGAGTCCTCGTACAGCGAGTTGACCGCGCGCATGGTGTTGGACAGCGCTGTCGACGCCGTGCGCATCGCCAGGACCGCCGTGCCGGCCAGGGCCAGCTCCATCGAGCCGGTGTAGAGCAGCCAGCCGAGCACCAGGTACGCGACGGCCGTGCCGAAACCGGCCGCCGCCCGGCCGGTGGTGCGGACCAGGTTGCTGCGGTGCGCCAGCCGGACCTCCTCCCGGGTGAGGCTGCGGGAGATGCGGCGGTACTCGCCGAGCAATGGCTCCTGCAGCGTCAGGGCGTGCCGTTCGAGCGCCATCGAGCGCCAGGTGGCGACCTCCTCGACGACCGACTTGCGGATGTTGCGCCCGACGGTGTCGATGAAGTGCCGGTAGTTCAGCTTCGCCACGCGCGCGGCGGCCCAGCCGTCGGCCGCCGCGGCGAGCAGCAGGACCGGCGCGAGCCACGGGTTGAGCAGCCCGGCCGTGATCATCGCCGCCGCGAGCGAGATCGCCGACGACGTCAGGTCCGCCAGCCGGCGCAGGCTGGTTTCGATGGCCCGCACGCCGAACCGCGCGCCCTGGCGGGCGAGCTCCCGGAAGTCCGCGTCCTCGAACGCGATCAACCCGACGCGCACGACTGCCGCCGTCACCGCGTCGTCGGCCGCCGCCGTGACACGCGGCCGCAGCGCGCCTTCGACGGCGGCGACGGCCGCGTCGAGCAACGCCCGCGCGGCGTACGACCCGGTGACGACCGCGATCGCCGGCAGCGACTGCAGCACCCGGTCCGGCGTCGGGCCCTGTTCGAGCAGCGCGGTGAAGACGTTCGCGGTGGCGAGCAGCCCGAACGCCGTGACGCAGCCCGAGACGACGTGCACGACGGCGGCCAGCAGCGTCAGCCGCGGCGACGTCCGCCACGCGAGCCTCAGCACGACCGCGATGGCGGACGGCAAGGCGCGCACGGCTTGCCCGAAGCCGGCCGCGGCGACGCGTTCGTCGACGCGGGCCCACTCGGGCATCTTCACGTTTTCGACCCCGATCAGCGGGGGCGGGTCCGTGGTGGTTTCGGCGGATCCGGTCACCCCTTCATCTGTACTCCGGGGGTCCGACAGTTTCGGGCACGTTCTGGATCGCGGTTCGGCCGTTCGGGTGAAAGTAATCGATTTCCCTGGGCCTCCGCCGCCATCGGGGACACACTCGCCTGGAGTAACAGGTCTGCGGATGTGCTTGGCAGGGACCGGAAACGGGTGACGTCCTCGTGCAAAGGGGGGAGGGGCGTCGCCCGTTTCCTCTACCCGTTCTTCCGGGTGTATCGAGCACGCAGAAACGGACTGAAATCGTTGTCTTCGCCCAGCCGGACGTCGATTTCGTGGGTCAGGGCGTCGCCGTCCGGCGTGAGCCGGTGCCGGGCCACGCCGCGAGCGGTCTGCTTCTCCAGGGTCAGTGTCGCGCCGGACCAGGTGCCGCGCGCCGGTGAATCGGGTGGGAAGCCATAGCTGTCGAAGCCGTACCAGAGCGTCTCATCGGTGCGCGGATCGGCGGTGAAGACGTTGTGGCCCAGGAACTCCGATCCGTCCGCGCGGCGCTGGCGGTACTGCTGGATCAGGGCGAAACCGTTGAGTGCCAAGCGGTATTCGCAGTCGGCGTGCGCGGTCGAGGCCGGCGCCCACGGCGAGGCCGCGAGTTCTTCGGTGCCGGTCCAGTCGCCGACGAAGGCTTTGAGCGCGTCGTGCGCGGGGCCGAGGCGGGGCATGTCCATGGTCGTCTCCATTTCGACAGGTGCCTGTCGATGTGCGAGACTAGCACGCATGCGGTCCCATCGAGCCGAGACGTTCACCCGGGTGATCGACGCGGTCTTCGCGTGCAACGGAGGGTTCCTCGTGGTCGGCGACGCGCTGACGCGGCCCTTCGGCCTGACGGCGGCGCAGTGGCAGGTGCTCGGCTTCCTCGAGGACGGCCCGGCCACCGTGGCGGAGGTGGCCCGGCGCCGGGGGTTGCGCAGGCAGAGTGTGCAGGAGACGGTGAACCGCTTGCTGCGCAACGGAATGCTGGACCGCTTGCCGAACCCGGCGGACGCCCGGGCCCCGTTGTTGTCCTTGACGCGACGGGCCCGCACGGCGATGCGCGAGTTGGGGGCGGCGCAGGTCGAGTGGGCGGAGGAGACGGCGGCGCAGGTGTCGCAGGAGGATCTGGAGACGACTCTGCGCACGCTGCGGCGGCTGCGGGAAGTGGTGGCCCAGCCGCGGCTGTCCTGAGGCGGGCTCACCCGGTGGCGCCCGGTCCGGGCAGCAAGTCGATGTCTCCCGCGTGCATGGGGTTGCCGCAGTGCGTGCAGCGCAGGTCCACCGTGGTGATTTCGCCGCAGGCGTGGTGGCGGTAGAGCACCGGGGGGCCGGCCTTGCCCGCCAGCCACTTGTCGCCCCAGCGGGTCATCACCATCAGCATGTCCACCAGTTCGGTGCCCTTCTCCGTCAGCACGTACTCGTAGCGCGGCCGGCGGTCGTACGGGCGGCGCTCGACGACCTCCTCGTCCACCAGGTGGTTGAGCCGCTCGGTGAGCACCTTGCGCGAGATGCCCAGGTCCGCCTGGAGCTGCTCGAACCGGCTGAACCCCGCCCAGATGTCCCGGAGGATCAGCGGTGACCACGGTTCCCCGATGACGTCGAGGGTGCGCGCGATCGAGCACGCGGCCAGGTCGCTGAAGTTCGTGCGCTGCATGAGGCCAGATTAGCACTTGGGGTTCCCTCAAGGAACTTCAACTGCTACGGTTCTGGAGTCTCCTGAAGGAACCCAGAAGGGAACGTCGCGATGAGCAGGGTCTTCAGCGCCCACGCCGTGTCGGTCGACGGGTACATCGCCGGCCGCGGCGCTCGCCCCGGCCAGGGGCTCGGTGACGGCGGGACGCTCTTCGACTGGTACTCCGACGGAGACACCCGGAGCCGGGTGTTCGACTTCTTCGAGCTCAGCGCGCCGAGCGCCCGCGTCTTCGACGCCCTCGCCGGGCGGGTGGGCGCGATCGTGGCGGGCCGCAACACCTACGAGGACTCCGAGCATTTCGGTGGCGGCAGCCCGCATCCGGACGCACCGCTCTTCCTCGTCAGCCACCGGCCGGCGCCGGAGCTGACCGAGCAGCAGACCCTGCTCGACAACGTCGAGGACGCGATCGCGGCCGCCCGGGAGGCCGCCGGCGGCAAGGACGTCGGCCTCATGGGCGGTGGCGTGCTGACCTCGGCGTTGCGCGCGGGCCTCGTCGATGAAATCGTCCTCCACCAGGTGCCGGTGCTGCTCGGCGGTGGCCGGTCCTTCTTCCGGGATCTGCCCGGCCACGTGCGGCTCCGGCTCGTCGAGGCCGTTCCCGCTCCCGGTGTCACCCACCTCCACTACGCCGTCGCCTGAAAACCACCAAGGAGATGACCATGCTCGACGCCGACGTCCGCCGCGTCCTCGCCACCACCGCCATCGGCCACCTCGCCACCGTCCTGCCCGACGGCGCTCCCCACGCCGTGCCGGTCTGGGTCGACCCGGAAGGCGACCGCATCGCCATCCTCACCGGCCCGGACTCGCGCAAGGCCCGCAACCTGCGCCGCGACCCGCGCGTCGCGCTCTCCCTGACCCCGGTCGACAACCCGTTCGAGCCGGTGATCATCCGCGGCCGGGTCGTCGAGTGGATCGAGGGGGACGCCGCCTGGGAGATCGTCGACCGGATCGCCACCAAGTACATCGGCGGGCCCTACTCGCGCGAGCAGCAGCGCGTCGTCGCACTCATCGAACCCGAGCGGCAGAGCGTGGGCATGCGCTGATCGTCAGTCCGGCTTGATCCCCAGCAGGGTGAGGAAGGTGCGGAACCCGGCGGGCATGTCGACCTCCTCCGGGTCGAGGAGCCACTGCAGCTGCAGGCCGTCGAGGACGGCGATCGCGATCGGGGCCAGCTGCTCCGGGGTGGTGCCCGGCGGCAGCTCGTCGCGGTGGCGTTCGAGCATCTCGGTCATGCCCGCCCGGACCCGGGTGTAGCGGTCGTGGAAGTACTTCCGCGCCGGGTGGTCCTCCGTGACGCTGTCCGCCGAAAGCACCGTGTACGTCTGGACGATCCCCGGCCGGGTCGCGTTGTAGTCCACGAGGTCGGCCAGCTGGTTCACCGTCATCGCCGACTCCTCGCCCGGCGGAGCGTGGCCGAAGTGCAGCAGGTCCCACTCGTCCCGGGTCTCCAGCACCGCCGTCAGCAGGTCCTCCTTGGTCGGGAAGTAGTGCATCAGCCCCTGCTGCGTCAGCCCGACGCGGTCGGCCACGGCCGCCAGCGACGTGCCGCGGTAGCCGCGTTCGGCGATCACCTCGAACGCCGCACGCACGATGCTCGCCCGTCGGTCGGTGCCCCTGGCCCGGCTCATGATCCCGAGCCTACGGGAGAAATCGTCACGGAACCATAACGTTCACTACTCGCCGCCAGGTAGGGTGACGGGCAGGACGGACCGCGGAGGTGCGCATGAGCTTCGACGTCGAAGCGCTGCTGGCCGAACTCGACCTGGACGCCAAGGCGAGCCTGCTCGCCGGTCAGGACGTCTGGTCCCTGCCCGCGTTGCCCCGGATCGGCCTCGCCTCCCTGGTGCTCTCCGACGGCCCGGTCGGCGTCCGCGGGACGCGGTGGAGCCCGGACGACCCCTCGGTCACCCTGCCCAGCCCGACGGCGCTGGCCGCGAGCTGGGACCCGCGCTTGGCGGTCAAGACAGGCCGCCTGCTCGCGCAGGAGGCCCGGCGCAAGGGTGTGCACGTGCTGCTGGCGCCCACGGTCAACCTCCACCGTTCGCCGCTGGGCGGCCGCCACTTCGAGTGCTACTCCGAAGATCCGCTCCTCGCCGGGATGATCGGCGCCGGCTACGTCACCGGCGTGCAGGATGGCGGGGTCGCCGTCACGGTCAAGCACTTCGTCGCCAACGACTTCGAGACCGAACGCTTCACCGTCGACGTCCGCGTCAGCGAACGCGCGCTGCGCGAGCTCTACCTCGCGCCGTTCGAACTCATCGTCCGGCGGGCGAAGCCGTGGGGGATCATGGCCGCCTACAACAGCGTCAACGGCGTCACGATGACCCAGCACGCCGAACTCGTCAACGGCGTGCTGCGCGGTGAATGGGGCTTCGACGGCTTCGTCGTCTCCGACTGGCTCGCCGCGCGCGACACCGTCGCCTCCGCCAACGGCGGTCTCGACGTCGCGATGCCCGGCCCCCGCACGGTGTTCGGCGAACGGCTCGCCGAAGCCGTGCGCGGCGGCGAGGTGAGCCCCGACGTCGTCGACGCCATGGTCCGCCGGGTGCTCCTGCTCGCCCACCGGACCGGCGCGCTCGGCGGCGGCCCGGTCCCCGATCAGTCCGATGTGGATGGTGACGCGCTCGCGCGCGAGGTCGCGCACCGGTCGTTCGTCCTGCTCAGCAACGAAACCGGCCTGCTGCCGCTGCGCGAGCCGCAGAGCATCGCGCTCATCGGCGCGCTGGCCGCGGACCCGAAGATCCTCGGTGGTGGCAGCGCCACGGTGTTTCCCGATCACGTCGTCTCCCCTCTCGACGGCCTCGAAGCGGCCGTTCCCCCGGGCACCGAGCTCACCTACACCCCCGGTGCCGATCCGCGAACGACGCTACCTTCGGCCACCGACAATTTCCGGCTCCGCGCGACGGCCCGGGCCGCCGATGGCACCCGATTGGCTGAATTTCCCTTGCGAAAAGCCAGAATCGACTGGATCGGGGAACTCCCGGCCGGCCTCGACATCGGCACGCTCGCGTCGGTCGAGATCG
This sequence comes from Amycolatopsis sp. NPDC021455, assembly GCF_040640995.1. Classification (NCBI taxonomy): domain Bacteria; kingdom Bacillati; phylum Actinomycetota; class Actinomycetes; order Pseudonocardiales; family Pseudonocardiaceae; genus Amycolatopsis; species Amycolatopsis sp. NPDC021455. The sequence continues at coordinate 104,735 of NZ_JBFACT010000020.1, forward strand.
CCGGCACGTTCCTGCCGGAGGAGAGCGGCACGCACACCTTCGGCGTCACCGGCCCCGGCGACCTCCGCCTCACCGTCGCCGGCCAGACCCTCTTCGACGGCGTGAACCTGCCGGAGGGCGGGGACATCTTCACGTCGATCATGCAGGTGCACGAACAGCGGCGCGAGATCGAACTGACCGCGGGTGAGCCGGTGGACGTCAGCCTGACCTACTGGATCCCGTCGGAGATGGCGGAGTTCGCCCGGGGCACCTTCGCCTGGGTCACCTTCGCGCTCGGGCACCGCGGCCCGGTGCTCGACCCCGACGCCGCCATCGAGGAAGCCGTTGCCCTGGCGGGGAAGTCGGAAGTCGCCGTCGTCGTGGTCGGCACGACCGCCGAGGTCGAGAGCGAAGGTTTCGACCGGACTTCGCTCGCCTTGCCCGGACGGCAGGACGAACTCGTCACGCGGGTCGCCGAAGCCAACCGGAACACCGTCGTGGTGGTCAACGCCGGTTCCCCGGTGGAGATGCCGTGGCGCGACGACGTCGCCGCGGTGCTGCTCACCTGGTTCCCCGGCCAGGCCGGCGGTGCCGCGCTCGCCGACGTCCTCTTCGGCCGCGAAGAACCCGGCGGCCGCCTGCCGACGACCTGGCCGGCGAAGCTCGAAGACGCGCCGGTCACCAACGTGACGCCCGAAGACGGCGCGCTCGAGTACGACGAAGGCGTCTATATCGGCTACAGCGCCTGGGCCCGCACCGACCGGCAGCCCGCGTACTGGTTCGGCCACGGCCAGGGCTACACGACCTGGGCGTACGAAGAACTCGACGCCTACCCGGACGACGAAGGCGGCGCCCGGGTCCGGGTCCGCGTGCGCAACACCGGGCGGCGCAAGGGACGCGAAGTCGTCCAGCTCTACCTGGCCCCGACCGAGCGCGGCGACCGGCCGCACCGCTGGCTCGCCGGGTTCGCGAGCGTCGAAGCCCAGCCCGGCCAGGCCGTCGATGCCGACGTCGTCATCACGCCGAGGTCGGTCGAAGCCTGGCGCGACGGCTGGCAGCACATCGCGGGCGAGTACGTCCTGGAGGCGTCGCACTCCTACGCCGATCCGCGGCTCAGCACGCGGGTGGTGCTGCAGAAAATCCGTTGATCTTCGACGGGAAGCCCCCTAAAGTGGCGCACGCACCCTCGACCAGGCGAAAGGAGGTGGGACCGATGATCACGCCATCGATCACGCGCTCCCACTCCGCCGCGAGGGTGCCGGCTGTCTGACCGGGAGCGCGCTCCCGGAAGGATTTCCATGACCGAACTGGTCATCCGCCCGCTCGAAGCGGGCGAAGAAGCACTGTTCACCTCCCTGCCCGACCGCGGTCTCGTCGGCCGCAAGCTGCTCGGCGACGACTTCATCGAGATGGCGAAGCGAGGCGAATACCCGCCCGAGCGAGTCTGGGTCGCGCTGCGCGACGACGTCGTCGTGGCCCGCGCCGCCTGGTGGGCCAAGCCCGGCGGAGACCCGGTCGCCCTGGACTGGTTCGACTTCACCGACTTCGACGCGGCTGTCGAGCTGCTGAAGACGGCACCGCTGCGTGCGGAGTATTCGCTGCACACCCCACCGGGGTGGCAGGACGATCCGGACGTCGCCCGCGAAGTGAACGGCCGGGTCGAGGCGGCCGAGAAGGCGGGCTACCGCAAGCTCGTCGAGCGCTACCGCTTCCGCTGGACCCCGGAGAACGGCCTGCCGGAGAAGCCCGGCCGCCTCGAGTTCCGGCCCGAGCCGGACGACGACGTCATCCTCGACGTTTTCAAGCGCGTGCACGTCGGCAGCCTCGACGCGCACGCGCGCAAGACGGTCGAGGAGCACGGCCTCGATGCGGCCGCGCAGGAGGACCTCGACATCATGAAGTGGATGCCGGGGCCGCGGGAGTGGTGGCGGCTGGCGTACACGCCCGACGGCGAACTCGTCGGCCTCACGCTGCCGAGCCGCAACGTCTACGACCCCGTGATCGGCTACATCGCCGTCGTGCCGGAGCAGCGGGGACACGGCTACGCCTACGACCTGCTCGTCGAGGCGACGCACGACCTCGTCTCCTACGGCGCGGACCGGATCGTCGCGGGCACCGACGTCGGCAACGTCCCGATGGCGAAGAACTTCGCCAAGGCGGGCTACCCGGTGGTCCAGCACCGCATCGACCTCGTCTGACACCGCCGGCGGCCGTGCCTTGCCGGGCGCGGCCGCCGGGCGGTACCGTCGCTAGAGCGATCTATCAAATGCGGGGGCAATGATGGACAAGGGACTGACGCCGCTTCGCGTGATCCTGGGCTTTTCGCTGGTCAGCACGACGATCCACTACGCACACAACGCCATTCGCGTCGCCGACTACCCGCAGCTGCCGGGTGTCCCTGCGCTCGCCGCGGGGATCGTCGTCGCCTTCGGCTGGGTGCTCTTCACGACGTTCGGCTGGTTCGGCTACCGCGCGTACCGGCAAGGCCGCTACCACCAGGCGCTCGTGTTTCTGCTGGTCTATTCGCTGGCCGGGATGATCACCCTCGGTCACTTCCTGACCGGCGTGCCCCGGATTCCGGCGTTCTTCTTCGCGACGATCTTCACCGACGCCGCGGCCGGTCTGGCGCTCTGGGTGTTCCTGATGTGGGCGTGGGCGACCGTCAACCGGGTGACCTCGCGAGATCAAGTTTCTACACAATATTGACCTTCGTCTGGCTCATGTAGACAATCGGGAGAGTGACCACCACCACACCGGTGACCTTCGACCGCCGTCCGGACGAGTACCGCCACTGGCGGCTCCAGATCGACGGGGAGGTGGCCTGGCTCGAGCTGGACGTCGACGAGCAGGGCGGGCTGGTCCCGGGCTACGAGCTCAAGCTCAACTCCTACGACCTCGGCGTCGACATCGAGCTCTACGACGCCACCCAGCGCCTGCGGTTCGAGCACCCCGAGGTCCGCGTGGTCGTCGTGACCAGCGCGAAGGACAAGGTGTTCTGCGCGGGCGCGAACATCCGCATGCTCGCCGCGTCCGAGCACCACTGGAAGGTGAACTTCTGCAAGTTCACCAACGAGACCCGCAACGGCATGGAGGACGCGACCGAGCACTCCGGCCAGACGTACGTGGCCGCGGTGAACGGGACCTGCGCCGGCGGCGGCTACGAGATCGCGCTGGCCTGCGACAAGATCCTGCTGATCGACGACAACTCCTCGACCGTCGCGCTGCCCGAGGTGCCGCTGCTCGGCGTGCTGCCCGGCACCGGCGGGCTCACCCGGGTCGTCGACAAGCGGCGCGTGCGCCGGGACCTCGCCGACGTCTTCGCGACGCGCCCGGACGGCGTCAAGGGCAAGACCGCGGTCGACTGGCGGCTGGTCGACGAACTGGTGCCGCGTCAGGGGTTCCGCGAGGCCGTGGCGAAACGGGCCCGCGAGATCGCGCGCGAGTCCGGCCGGACCGGCGAACGCGGTATCGAGCTGACGCCGCTGAAACATCGCTATGTCGACATCGAGGTTGCCGAGGACCAGGCCACCATCACCATCAAGGGCCCCGAGAACGACCCCGGTGACCTGCACGAAGAGGGCGCGGACGGCTGGTTCCTCGCCATGACCCGCGAACTCGACGACGCCATCCTGCGGCTGCGCACCAACGAGGTCGAAGCGGGCACGTGGATCCTGCGGACCCAGGGCGACCCCGCGAAGGTCGAAGCGCACGAGCAGGCCGTCCTCGGCGGGAAGGACTGGCTGGCCAACGAGATCACGCACTACTTCAAGCGCACGCTCAAACGCCTCGACGTCACCAGCCGCAGCCTGATCGCGCTCATCGAACCCGGCAGCTGCTTCGCCGGCGCGCTGCTGGAGATCGCGCTGGCCGCCGACCGCCAGTACATCCTGGACGGCCCGCCGATCGACGACGAAGACTCCGAAGAACGCGCGTCGATCAGGCTCAGTGAAGCCAACTTCGGCGCGTTCCCGATGGGCAACGGCCTGACCCGCCTGCAGGCGCGGTTCTACGGCGACGACGACCACCTCGCCTGGCTCGCGCGCGAGAAGAACCGCGAGCTCAGCGCGTCCGAAGCCCTCGAACTCGGCCTGGTCACCGACGCCCCGGACGACCTCGACTGGGAGGACGAGATCCGGATCGCGCTCGAAGGCCGCGCGTCGCTGTCCCCGGACGCGCTCACCGGGATGGAGGCCAACCACCGGTTCGTCGGTCCCGAGACCATCGAGACCAAGATCTTCGGCCGGCTGGCGGCTTGGCAGAACTGGATTTTCACCCGGCCGAACGCGTCCGGCCCGGAAGGCGCGCTGCGCCGATACGGTACGGGGCAGAAGGCCGTCTTCGACAGGAAGCGGGTCTAGCGCAGATGCCCGAGAAGATCGACTACGACGCCAAGATCCCCAACAACGTCAACCTCTCGGAGGACCGGCGGCTGCAGCGCGCGCTGGAGGGCTGGCAGCCGAAGTTCATGCACTGGTGGGGCGAGATGGGGCCGACGCTGGAGACCCAGGGCGTCTACCTGCGCACCGCGGTCAGCGTCGGCCGCGAGGGCTGGGCGCACTTCGACCACGTCAACGTGCCCGACTACCGCTGGGGCATCTTCCTCGCCGAGCGCGACCCGGACCGGCGGATCGCCTTCGGCGAGCACAAGGGCGAGCCGGTCTGGCAGCAGGTGCCCGGCGAGTACCGCGCCGACCTGCAGCGGCTGATCGTCATCCAGGGCGACACCGAACCGGCGTCGGTCGAGCAGCAGAAACTCCTCGGGCTCACCGCGCCGAGCCTGTACGACCTGCGCAACCTCTTCCAGGTCAACGTCGAAGAAGGCCGTCACCTGTGGGCGATGGTGTACCTGCTGCACGCCTACTTCGGCCGCGAAGGCCGTGACGAGGCCGAAGAGCTGCTGCTGCGCAACTCCGGCAGCCCGGACGCGCCCCGCATCCTCGGCGCGTTCAACGAGGAGACCGCCGACTGGCTGGCGTTCTACATGTTCACCTACTTCACCGACCGCGACGGGAAGTACCAGCTCGGCACGCTCAAGGAAAGCTCTTTCGACCCGCTCTCGCGCACCTGCGAGTTCATGCTCAAAGAGGAGGCGCACCACATGATGGTCGGCACCACCGGCGTCGACCGCGTGGTGACCCGCAGTGCCGAGCTGATCCGCGAGCACGACACCTACGACATCGGCCCGCACGGCGGCATCCCGCTGGACGTCATCCAGAAGTACATCAACTTCCACTACACGGTGTCCCTGGATCTCTTCGGCAGCGAGACGTCGACGAACGCCGCGAACTACTACACCGCCGGGCTGAAGGGCCGCTGGCAGGAGACCCGCCGCAAGGACGACCACAAGCTCACCGAGGATGCCCGCACCGTCGAACGGCCCAACGGCGACGGCACGTGGACGACCGAGGAGATGCAGGCGATCCTGCTGCTCAACCTGGACCTGCGCAGCGAGTACATGGCCGACTGCCAGACCGGCGTCAACCGGTGGAACAAGATCCTCTCCGAAGCCGGCATCGACTACACGTTCCGGTTGCCGCACCCTGGCTTCAACCGCGAAGTGGGCATAAACTCCGGCCACCACGTCACTCCCGACGGCACCATCGTCGACGAGGCGACCTGGGAGGCCGGCAAACGCAAGTGGCTGCCCACGACCGAGGACCTCACGTTCGTCCGTTCGCTGATGCACCCGGTGTACGAGCGGGGGAAGATCGCGAGCTGGGTCGCGCCGCCGCGGCAGGGCATCAACGGGAAGCCCTTCGACTACGAGTACGTGTACCTCACGTAGGAGGACTGGTGCCGACAGCGTTCAACGCCGCGGAGTACCTGCTCTCGGCCGGGCATCCGGACGCGACCGCGGTCGTCTCGCCCCGCCGTTCGCTCACCTACGCCGAGCTGGCGGCCGAGTCCCGCCGGGTCGCCGGCGGCCTGGCCGAACTCGGCGTGCGGCCCGAAGAGCGCGTCATGTTCTGCATGGTCGACGACGTCGAGCTGCTCACCGGCATCCTCGGCGCGATGCTGGCCGGCGCGGTCGCCGTGCCGGTCTCGACCATGGTCACCGGGCTGGAGCTGGGTCAGGTGCTCGCCGACTCGCGGGCGCGCGTGCTGTGCGTGTCCGGCGAGTTCGCCGAGCAGGCGACGACCGCGCTCGGGCTCGCCCCCGAGGTCACCGACGTCGTGCTCGACCGCGCCGACGCGGCCGGGTTCACCGTCCGGACGCACGACTGGTCCTCTTTGGATGGATCTGTCCTCGGTGGACATACATGGGCGGATTCGCCCGCGTTGTGGCTGTACACGTCGGGGACGACGGGAAAGCCGAAGGGGGCGATGCACCGCCACGCGAGCATTCGCGCGGTCTGCGAGACGTACGCCCGTGACGTGCTGGCGGCGTCGGCCGCGGACCGGTTCCTGTCGGTGCCGAAGCTCTTCTTCGCCTACGGGCTGGGGAATTCCTGCTTCTTCCCGCTCGGCGCGGGCGGCACGACCCTGCTGGAGCCTTCGCGTCCGACGCCCGCGTTGTTCGCGCGGCGTGCTCGCGAAGAGCAGCCGTCGTTGTTCTTCGCCGTGCCGACGTTCTACGCCGCGTTGCTCGCCAGCGACGTCCCAGATGACTCGTTTTCCTCGGTGCGGTACGCGGTTTCGGCCGGCGAGCCGTTGCCCGCGTCGCTGTTCGAGCGGTTCCGCGCCCGGTTCGGGCTGGAGATCCTCGACGGCATCGGGTCCACCGAGGCCCTGCACATCTTCCTGTCGAACCGGCCCGGCCAGGTGCGGCCGGGCAGCACCGGCGTCCCGGTGTACGGGTACGACGTCCAGCTCCGCGACGAGGCGGGTGCGGTGATCGACGCCGCCGGGCAGCCGGGGGAGCTGTTCGTGGCCGGGCCGTCGACGGCGACCGGCTACTGGGCCCGGTACGACGCGACGAAACTGGTGTTCCAGGGCGAGTGGCTGCGGACCGGCGACAGTTACGTCCGCAACGAGGACGGCACCTACAGCTGCCTGGGCCGGTTCGGGGACATGCTGAAGGCGGGCGGGATCTGGGTGTCGCCGTCCGAAGTGGAGGAACGGCTGCGGCAGCACCCGGCGGTGGCGGAGGTCGCGGTCGTGGCCGCGCCGGACGCCGACGGGCTCGACAAGCCGGTGGCGTGCGTGGTGGCCGCGCCCGGCTTCGCGGTCGACCCGGCCGAGCTGATCGAGTTCTGCCGCGAGGGACTGGCGGCGTTCAAGCGCCCGCGTGGCGTGGTCGAGCTGGCCGAACTGCCGAAGACGGCGACCGGCAAGATCCGCCGGAACGTGATCCGCGAGCAGGTCCGCGACGTGCTGCGGGTGGTGGCCCCCCACCCATGATCGACGGCCGGTTCGTCGTCGACGCGCACGTCCACGCGCCGCGGCTGCCGACGCTCAAACCCGCGTGGCTGCAGTGGGCGCACGACTTCGCGGGGTCGTACCCGTGGCGTTCGGTGTACTCGGCCGACGGCGGGGTGATCCCCGCCGCGATGGACGAGCTGATGGAGTCCGAAGGCGTCGACCGGGTGCTGCTGTTCTGCGAATACAGCCCGCGGGCGACCGGAATCCAGCCGATCGAGGACAACCTGCCCCTGGTTTCTCACAATCCCACGCGGTTCCGGTTGGTGGCGAACGTCAATCCGTACGTGCACCATCCGGCGGCTTCGGAGGTCGCGCGGCAGCTGGACCTCGGTGCGGTGGCGCTGAAGATCCACCCGGTGCACGGCGCGTTTTCCCCGGCGGACAAGGAGCTTTACCCGGTCTACCAGCTGTGCCTCGAACGCGGGGTGCCGGTGATCCTCCATTCCGGAACGTCGAGCTTTCCCGGGTCCCGCACCAGTTTCGGCAACCCGGAGTTGCTGTCCGATGTGGTCGAAGACTTCCCGGCGTTGCAGTTCGTCTTCGCCCACGGCGGCCGCGGGTGGTGGTACGACGTGGCGGCGTTCCTGGCGCTGGCGCGAGACAACGTGTGGCTGGACCTCGCCGGGTTGCCGCCGAAGAAGCTGCCGGAGTACTACCAGCGGTTCGACTTCGCGCGGCTGGCCGGGAAGTTCGTCTTCGGGACCGACTGGCCCGGGGTCCCTTCGGTGGCGGGGAACGTCCGGGCCCTGACCGGGCTGGGGCTGCCGGAAGACGTGCTGAGCGGGGTGCTGTCGGGGAACGCGATCAAGCTGATGCCGTCACTCGCGTAACCTGGCGTGCATGGGGGGCCGTGTTCTGCTGCTGGTGGTCACGTTCGTGCTTTTCTTCGCGGGCGGCGCCGCACCGGTCCGCCCGCACACGCCTGCCGAGTTCCTGAACCGGACGATCGCCTTGATCCGGGCGCGGTCCATCGATTCCGCGCAGGTCGACTGGCCGCGCGTCGAAGCGCGGGCGGCCTACCTCGCGCGGGGCGCACAGGCCGATGTCGGGACGCTGACGGCCCTGCAGTACGTGATCAGCGAGTTGCACGATCCGCACACGATGCTGCTCTACCCGGGACAGGGAGTGGCGCCGGACGCGTCGGTGATCAAGGTACCTTCGACACGGGTCGACGGCGGGATCGCGACCCTCGAACTTCCCGGCCTGATCGGCGACGAAGCCGGAGAACGCCGCTACCTCGATGCCGGCTTCGCCGCGCTCGGGAGGGTGCCGGCGCCGTGCGGCTGGATCGTCGACCTGCGGGAGAACATCGGCGGCACCATGTTCCCGATGCTGACGGTGCTCGCGCCGCTGCTCGGCGACGGCCCGGCCGGTTCGTTCGTGATGTGGGACGGCGAGCGATGGCCCTGGGAAATCCACGACGGGCAGTTCTGGGTCGACGGCCGAAACATGTCCTCGCGGCCCAACCCCGTCCGGCTGCCGCGGCGGCCGATCGCGGTGCTGACATCCGGCTACACCGCGAGTTCCGGCGAAGCGTCGCTGATCGCGCTACGCGGGCTCGCACCGTCGTTCGGTAGTCCCACCGCCGGTTTCGCCACCGGGAACGACGTCATCGACCTCGGCGGTGGCACGCGGTTGCTGTTGACCGATGCCCGTGACGTCGACCGGACCGGGCGGGTCTACGGCAACACGCCGATCCCACCGGACCACCCGGCCGCGGACGCCGAGACCGCAGCGAAGGAATGGCTGCGCACGCGGGGGTGCCGATAGCCGGCGGCACCCCCGCGCCCCCAGAGGGTCAGCTCATGATCTCGTGCAGGCAGAGCACGTTGCCTTCGGAGTCGTTGAACCACGCCGCCCGCTCGTTGCCCAGCTGGGCGATGTGGTCGACCGTCTTCAGGCCCTCCATCTCGAAGTCCTGGAACCGCACGCCGCGGTCCTCCAGGGCTCTGACTTCGGCGGGCAGGTCGCCGACTTCGAAGCTCAGGGCCGTGTTCTCGCTCTGCGTGCCCTCCGGCATCGGGCGGAGGCCGATCGCGCCGCCGGCCGCCGCGAAGTACAGGGTTCCGTCTTCGCCCTGGCCCGTCTGCTTCAGGCCGAGGGCGTCCGCGTAGAAGTGGCCGGCGCGTTCGCTGTCGGTCACCGGGAGCATCGTCGTGATGGTCGATTCGGTCAGCATGCTCTCATGGTGCGCCGCCACTGGCACCGCTGTGACCTCGGGTTTTTCAACGCTCGGCGTTGAACGCGCGGAGTGTCCGCATGGCTTCGGCCAGTGCCACCGCGTCGTCACCCAGCGGAGTCAGGACGATGCGGCGCAGGATGTCGGCCGCCGCCGCGCGGGCCTTGTTCGCCACCTCGAGGCCGTGGTCGGTCAGGGACGCGAACGTGACGCGGCGGTCGTCCGGGCTCGGGACGCGGCAGATCAGGTCCGCCGCCACCAGACGATCCGCGACCTTCGTGAAGCCGCCGCTGGACAGCGCCGCTTCCGTGGCGAGGCGCGTCATCGGCATCCGGTGCTCGGGCGAGCGCACCAGCCGCAGCAGGATGTCGAACGACGCGGGCGCCAGCCCGAAGCGGTCGGCGATCTCGCCCATCAGCTTGTCCTGGGTGGCCAGATAGCCCTCGATGACCAGGCCCCACCAGGTGACGATCTCGTCGTCGTCCGTGCTGCGTTGATGCGCGCTCGGCGGAGAAGAGTGCCTCGCGCTGGGATCGGGTGTCACAGGCCGACTTTATCTTGCCGGCGAGAGATCTGCCCCCGTTTGTACGGAGCGTATATCGGCCGTCCCTACGATCGGCCGATGACTAACGAGGCACTCCAGCGTGCTACCCGATTACTGGACGGGGTCATCCTCGCCGACGGGCACAACGACCTGCCGTGGGAGCTGCGGCAGCACGGTGGCCCGAACCCCGTCGAGGCGGCCGCGTCGCTCGACCTGACCGTCCGGCAGCCCGCGCTGCACACCGACTTCCCGAAGCTCGCCGACGGCAAGCTCGGCATGCAGTTCTGGTCGGTCTACGTGCCCTGCGAGTTCGAGGGCGACAGCGCCGTGACCGCCGTGCTCGAGCAGATCGAGGTCGTCCACCAGCTCGCCGAGCGCTACCCCGACCGGCTCCGGCTCGTGACCACCGCGGACGAGGCCGAGGCCGCGTTCGCCGACGGGCGGATCGCGTCGCTGATCGGCGCCGAAGGCGGGCACAGCATCGCCGAATCGCTCGGCGTCCTGCGGATCCTGCGCCGCGTCGGCGTCCGCTACATGACGCTCACGCACAACTTCAACACCACCTGGGCCGACTCGGGCACCGACGAACCGGCCCACGGCGGGCTCACCGAGTTCGGCCGCGAGGTCGTGCGCGAGATGAACAAGATCGGGATGATGGTCGACCTCTCGCACGTCGCGCCGTCGACGATGCGAGCGGCGATCGAGGTCAGCTCGGTGCCGGTGATCTTCAGCCACTCCTCCTGCACCGCGGTGAACGACCACCCGCGCAACATCCCCGACGACGTCCTGGCCAAGCTGCCCGGCAACGGCGGCGTCGCGATGATCACCTTCGTGCCGGCGTTCGTCTCGCCGAAGGTCGCCGCCTGGGACGAGCAGCTCAAGGCGGCCATGGCGGACGCCGGCCGGGACTACCGGGACCTCGCCCAGCGCGGGCAGTTCGTCAAGGAGTGGGACGGGCCGGTCAAGCCGAAGGCCGGCGTCGAGGACGTCGTCGCGCACATCGAGCACGCCCGCGAGGTCGCCGGGATCGACCACATCGGCCTCGGCGGCGACTACGACGGCGTCGGCTCGCTGCCGGAGGGGCTGGAGGACACCTCCAAGTACCCGGTGTTGTTCGCCGCGTTGCTCGAGCGCGGGTGGAGTGAGGACGACTGCGCGAAACTGGCCGGGAAGAACACCCTTCGCGTCCTCCGGGAGGTCGACGGTTTCGCCCGTTAGGGGGTTTGAGGCGGCGCTCCCCGTGCGCGGGACGGACACTGGGCACATGACGCACGCGCGCGGGGGCGCGGCCGACCGCCCCACCGGTCCGACGAACCACGACCTGCCCGAAGGTGCCCTGGAGCCCGCCGAGCTGCGCGCCGGCGACGTTCGCCCGGGCACGGAGGAGACGACGCCCGTCAAGCCGGCGGAGCCGCCCGCCAAGGGCCGCCCGACGCGGATCAGCGGCACGTGGGTCGCGGTGATCGCCGGCCTGCTTGTGCTGGTCGTGCTCCTGATCTTCATCCTGCAGAACCTCGACCCGGCGACCGTGCGGTTCTTCGGCGCCGAAGGCAGCCTGCCGCTGGCCATCGCCATGCTGTTCTCGGCGATCGGCGGAGCCACGCTGGTGGCGCTGATCGGCGGGGCCCGGATCCTGCAGCTGCGGAAGCAGGCGCGCCACCTCAAACGATGATCGAGGTCATCCCGAGCAGGACGGCGCAAACGTTTTCGTCGCCGGTCGTCCGGACGCGGTCGAGGTTCGCCGCGTTGCGGGTGCAGAGCCGCCAGAACGTGTCCAGGTCCGTCGTCACGGTAGCCAGCGGGGTGCGCGACGGCGGCGCCCCGCGGTCCAGGACCCAGCCGTCGCGCTCGCGGCGTGCGTACCACTTGCCCTGGCCCGTCACCGTGTAGCCGACCTGCTTGCCGACGCGCGCGTCGACGTCACGCAGGGTGTGCGGCAGCGCGCGCACGAACGTGTCGGCGATCGGCTCGGCGTACTCCGCCTCCAGCGGCGTGTGCTCCAGCGCCTCGCGGATCTGCACGTGGTGGACCCAGAACTCGGAGTAGTCGCGGGCCGCGTCCAGCCAGCGCGGCGCGGGCTCGGCGCCGGCCCAGCTCACCGGGATGCCGGGGGCGTCGAGGTCCAGCGACGCCCAGTGCTCGGTCGTCTGGCCCATGAACTCGTAGAGCATGGTGAGCAGGACGTCCGTCGAGAGCCGGCGGCAGGCGACGACCCACTCCTCGTTGATCCGGTCGATGAACCGGGGGAACGGCTCACCCGGCCGGGGGGCATCGGCGGAGTGGCCGTCGCGGCCGCGGGACAGCCGGCCGACCTTGTCGCCCAGCAGGTGGGCGGCGACGTCCTTGACCGTCCAGCCGGCGCACATCGTCGGCCGCGTCCAGTCCTCTTCGGTCAGCGCGCCGAGCAGCGTCATCAGGGCTTGTTCTTCTTTGGAGAAGTACGGGAGGACGTCGATCGGCGGGCCCCAGCGCGTCGGACTCATGTGGGCATCCAAACACCTCCATTCGGCCTACCCGCAGGTAGCATCATCGCGAAAGCAGAGGGGAGTTCCCGCGTGAACGCAGAGCGACCGAACGGCCGGGGTGCCGCCGACGACGTGGCCGACCTGGCCCGCCGCGCCGGTCAGCTGGCGGGCTGGGCCGCGCGCACGGGGTTCGCGCTCGGCCGCAAGCTCCCCGGCGTGGAGACCGCCGAACGCAGTGTGCGGGAGGTGGAGCGCCAGCTGCTGACCGAGCTGCGGCGCCGGCTCGACGAGGTCGACGACCCGTACCACGCGGCGCTCACCGCGGCGTCGGCGATGACCCGGCCCGCCGCCGTCGAGGCCACCGTCACGCTGGTGCCGGCGCGGGACAACCACGGCGAGCCGTTGCGCGCCGCGATGGCCGAGCTGCTCAACCACTCGATCGGCTTCGGCCGCGACCGGGCCCGCGAGTACTTCTACGCGATCATCCTGCGCCAGCTGACGCCGGACGAGGCCCGCATCCTGTCCGCGCTGTCCGACGGCTCGCCGTTCCCCGCCGTCGACGTCGTCGAGCGGACCGGCCTCGGCGGCAACGGCCGGGTCGTGCTGCGCAACGCGTCGACGGTCGGCAAGGCGGCCGGGGTGTCGCTGCCCGACCAGGTGCCCGGCTACGTCACGCGGCTGATCGGGCTCGGCCTCGTCGACCTCGACGAAGAGGTGCCGACGCTGGAGACGCAGTACGAGATCCTGCTGACCGACGAGACCGTCCGAGACGCCGAGAAGCACGTCAAGCGCGCGAAGTTCGTCCGGCGGACGATCCACATCTCGCGCCTGGGGGCGCAGTTCTGGCAGGCCTGCGACCCGAGCTTCGGTTAGCGGTGGGGGCCTTCCTGGGCGGCATCGTCGCCGACTTCGGGCAGCACTGGCCCCTCTACGTCTCGATCCCGGTCGTGGCCGCGCTGATCGGTTACGGCACCAAGCTCGTCGCGATCCGGATGATGTTCCAGCCGGTGGAGTTCATCGGCGTCAAGCCGTTCTTCGGCTGGCAGGGCATCGTGCCCAAGCGCGCCGCCCGGATGGCGAGCATCGCCTGCGACACGATGACCGAGCAGCTGATCGAGCCGGCGGAGGTCGTCGCGCGGCTCGATGCGTCCCGGATCGCCCAGGAGATCGAGAAACCGCTGCTGGCGGGGGTCGAGGACATCGTCCGCGACGTGGCGGCGGCCTACCAGCCGGGGCTGTGGGAGTCGCTGCCGGTGCGGGTGCAGCGGCTGGTGATCGAGCGCGTCCAGCACGAGTCGCCGCGGATGGTCGCCGCCGTGCTCGACCTGATCAAGTCCGATGTGGACAGTGTGTTCGACCTGAAGGGCATGGTGGTCACCAGCCTGGTCAAGGACAAGCGGCTGCTCAACCGGATCTTCCAGGAGGCGGGCGCGAAGGAGTTCAAGTTCATCGCCCGCTCCGGCCTGGTGTTCGGCGGCGCGATCGGCGTCATCCAGATGGTGGCGTGGGTGCTGTTCAAGTTTCCGCCGATCATGCCGGTGTTCGGCCTGTTCACCGGCTGGTTCACCGACTGGCTGGCGCTGCGGATGATCTTCTACCCGATCGAGCCGCGCAGGTACTTCGGCGTGCAGTGGCAAGGCCTGTTCCTGAAGCGGCGCGCGGAGGTCGCGGAGGCGTACGGCTCGCTGATCGCCAAGGAGATCATCACCCCGCACAACGTCATCGAGGCGATCCTCAACGGACCGCTGTCGGACCGGGTGCTGGCGCTGATCCAGCGCCAGCTCGACCGCGAACTGGGCAGCGTCGCGAAGCCGTTGCTGGTGTTCGCGGTGGGCGGCAGGAAGTACCAGGACATGAAGCTGGCGATTTCGTCGCAGATCATGTCGCGGCTGCCGGACACGATGCGCTACATCGAGGACTACGCGACGGACGCGATGGACATCCGGAACGTCCTGGTGTCGAAGATGAAGCAGCTGTCGCCCAAGGAGTTCGAGAGGTTGCTGCGGCCGGCCTTCGAGCAGGACGAGTGGATCCTCATCGCGACGGGCGCGGTGCTGGGCTTCGCGGTCGGTGAGGCGCAGGTCCTGATCCTGGAGCACCTGGCGGCTTAAGCGACGTCGAACGCCCGCCGTGCCTCGGCGACCTTCGCCCGGTGCTTGGCCGCCCATGCCGACAACGCGTGCAGCGGTTCGTCCAGCTCCATCGCGTGCGGCGTCATCGTGTACTCGACCCGCGGCGGGACCTCCGGGTAGACCGTCCGCGTCACCAGCCCGTTGCGTTCCAGGCCGCGCAGCGTCAGCGACAGCATCCGCCGGGAGACGCCGTCGAGCGCGCGCTCCAGTTCGCTGAACCGCCGGGGTGTTTCGTCGCTTCGGGCCGATAAACTGGACTGGGGAAGCCCCCTGGGAGCGGTGGGGGCCGCCCGGCGGCCAGGCTGCGGCTGGAGTCCCCGTGGCCCGGCCGAGGCGATGTTCCGCGCCGGGCTCTTCGAACGTCCCGACGAGTTCCCGGCGAAGCTCGGCTACTCCGCGTCCGGGATCGTCGAAGCGCTCGGCGACGGGGTCACCGGCTTCGCGGTCGGCGACGCGGTCAGCACGGTCGCTACGGCGTCTACGGCGAGGCGGCGATCGTGCCCGCGTCGGCTGTGCTCCGGCGGCCCGAAGGGCTCGGTGCCGCCGAAGCCGTGGCGTTGTGGGGACCGTTCGTCACCGCGTACGGCGCTCTCGTCGACGAAGGACACGTGCGGCCCGGAGACTTCGTGCTGATCACGGCCGCGTCGAGCAGTGTCGGGCTGGCCACGATCGACGTCGCCAACCACATCGGTGCCATCCCGATCGCCGCCACCCGCACGGCCGCCAAGAAGCAGCGGCTCCTCGACGCGGGTGCCGCGCACGTGATCGTCACCGACGACGAGGACATCGCCGAGCGCACCCTGGAAATCACCGGCAACAAGGGCGCCCAGTTCGTTTTCGACGCCGTCGCCGGCGAAGGGCGGGACGCTCGTCGTCTACGGCGCGCTCGACACCAAGGAAACGCCGTTCCCGCTGTGGTTCGTGCCGACCATGCGGCTGTTCAACGCGTTCGACCTGACCCTGGACGCCGGCCGCCTCGCCCGCGCGGAGCACTTCGTCCGCGCCGGTGTCCGAGCCGGGACGTCCGGCCGCGGGTGGACCGGACGTTCGACCTCACCGCCATCGCCGACGCGCACCGCTACCTCGAGGCCAACGGCCAGTTCGGCAAGGTGGTGGTCACCGTGGGAGGCTGAGCGGGCGAGCAAGTCCACCCGAACGGCCGTACACCCGGACGTATCCCCGCGCTCACCTTTCGCCTCTACTGTCCGTCAGGACGACTAGCGGCAGGGGTGCCCCATGGCCGAAACAGAACCGTGGCAGCAGGAGATCCGCCTGGCCGTGACCATGGTCGGCGGCGCCAGCCTGGCCATCTGGATGGGCGGCGTCGCCACCGAGACGTCTCAGTTGCTGCGGGAGTCGCGGGGCGACGCCGGACCCGGCCTCTACCGGAAGCTCCTCGACCTGCTGCGCGCGAGTGTCTCCGTCGACGTCCTCACCGGGACCAGCGCCGGCGGGATCAACGCCGCCTGCCTGGGGCTGGCGGAGGCGTTCGGGTCCACGCCGCAGGTGCTGCGGGACACCTGGATCACCACCGGCTCGCTCGAAAACCTGATCCGCGATGCCCGCGAAGACCAGCCGCGGTCGGTGCTCGACGGGGACCGCGTCCTGCTCGGTGACGTGGAGAAGGCCCTGCGGGACATCACCGGCAAGGGCACGCCGCCCGCCGAGGAACCCGACATCACCGTGCTGCTCACCGGCACGATGATCGACGGCGAGACCACCCGGTTCGACGACGCGCTCGGGAACCTGGTGCGCGACACCGAACACCGGATGCTCTTCCGGTTCTGTGGTCCACTGTGGACGAACGGGGTGGAGGGACCGCTCGCGCTGGCGGCCCGCTCCACCGCGTCGTTCCCCGGCGCGTTCGAGCTGTCCCGGATGCCGATTGGCACCGACGGCTGCGACCGGCTGCACCCCGACATGACGCCGTACACCGAGCTGACCCGCTCGCACTGGCTGACCGACGGCGGCGTGCTGCTGAACAAGCCGCTGCGGCCCGCGCTGCGCGAGATCTTCGAACGCCCGTCGAACGCCGACGTCCGGCGGCTGCTGCTCTACGTCGTGCCGACCGGTGAGGGCGAGACCGACGCCGTCGACTGCGACGCGGCGAACCCGCCGCTGCTGTCGAACGCGATGGCCAAGGTCGTCAACACCGTGATGAGCCAGTCGATCAGCGCCGAGCTGGACGACCTCACCCGGCACAACGACGCCGTGCTCCGCGCCCGGGACACGCGGGTCTCGCTGGCCGCGCTCGGGCTGCGCGGCGGCCCCGAGCACTTGGTCGACGACCGGATCGTCGCCGCCTACCTCGAGCGGCGGACCGCCGAGGACGCCGCCGAGCTGGTCCGGGTCGCCGCTCGCCGGTACGCGCTGTCCGAACCCGGCACCCCCTGGGCGTCTGGGATGTCGCGGCAGCTGAGGGACATCGCGGTGGCGGGGCTCAAAGGCGACATCCCCGGCACGCCGCCGGCCAAGAGCGTGACGGTCGCCGACTTGGCCGCCTACCGGACGACCGCGCTCGACGACGCCGTCGCGACCGGCCTGCAGCTGGTGAACGCCGGGTTCCGGCTCATGGTGGACGCCACGCGGGCGCGGGAACTCAACGACGCCCGCGAAAAGCTTCACGAGGCGCGCCGGATCGCCGGCCGCGGTGTCCGGTTGGGACAGTGGGTCACCGCGCACGCGGGGCCCGGCGGCAGCTCGCTGGAGGCGTGGATCAAGCAACTCGCCGGGGAGTGGGTCGAACCGGAAAAGACCGCCGACGTCGCCAAGGCGTGGCCGCTGGTGGTCGAGGCGCTGCGGGCCGCGGCACTGGCGTTGCGGGCGCTGGCCGAAGCCGCGCCCGAGGAGTCGGGAGCCGTCACGACCCTGCTGGACTGGCTGACGCTGGCACCGGACGCCGGGTCCGACGACGTCGTCCAGGCCCGGTTGCTCACCCTGCACGTGGCGACGCGCGGGCTGCTCGCCCAGCCGCCGTCGGTCGACCAGCGGGTCGACCTCGTGCAGGTCAGCGCCGATTCCCGGACGCTGCTGGACATGACGCGGCGCCGGTCGTGGGACAAGCTGACCGGGATGCAGGCGAGCTACTTCGGCGCTTTCTACAAGGCGTCGTGGCGGGCCAACGACTGGATGTGGGGCCGCGTCGACGGCGCCGGGTGGCTGGTGCAGTGCCTGCTGGACCCGAAACGGCTGCAGACATTGCAGAAGATCATCGGGCGGGACCGGTTCCGCGACGAGCTCGTCGCGGCGTTCGGCCCCTGGCGCAAACCGGACGAGCGGGACCGGTGCACCCCGGACGAGATGGTCGCGCTGCGTGATCAGCTGAACGACGAACTGGCGTTCCTCGGCCTCGACGCCGACCTCAAGCCGGTCGGCTTCGGGACCGACCGGCCGCTCAGCATGCCGGTGACGGCCATGGTGCTGGCCCGCGCGCGGCAGGCCGAGATCGCCGCGGAGGAACTGCCGGTCGTCACGCTCGCGGCGCGCTACGACGCCGCCGACCGCCGTGGCATCGAGGACGCGCTGAAGGAAGACCTGCCCCGGGCCGACGTCGGGACCGCGCAGGCCCAGTTCCAGGCCTGCCGCGTCTCGGCGGAGAAGCTCGCCGGCGAGCAGGGCACCGCGCGGCTGACCCGGACGTTGGTCGCGCTCGGCGCCGCGACGGTCAACGCCGGGATGGTCGCGTTCCGGCTGCCCGGCGGCTGGCCGCGGACCGTCGCCGGAATGCTGCGGACCGTCGCCAGGAGCACGGCGAAGGTCTCCCAGGGTGCGTCCCGGCTCGGTACGGCGGGCTCGCTCGCGGCCGGCGTGCTGGCGCTGCTGGCCGGGCTGGTGCTCGGCAGCAACGGCGGCGCGGTGCTGCAGTGGGTCGGCCTGCCGGTGCTCGCGGGCGCGGTCGTCTACCTGGCGACGGCCCTGCTCACGACGGGACAGCTCGCGCGGAAGCTGTTCGCCGTGCTCGGGCTGGTGGTCGTCGCGGCGCTGCTGTCCGCGGCGTTCCTGCCGCCGCTGGCCCAGCCGTTCTTCGGCTGGCTCGGCAGCGTGGTGGCGGGCTGGCGGCGCGGCGAAGGCGCCGTGTGGTGGCTCGTCGTCTCCGGACTGCTGATCCTGCCCGCGATGGTGATGCCGGTGAGCGGAATCTGGCGCCGGACAAGGCATCGCCGGAGTGCTTGATCCGGCCCGTCGCCTTGCGATCAGTCCGGTTTGGGTTCATCGTGCGAAGAGGGCACGCACCGTGAGTGCGCGACCCAGGCGCGCGTGTGCCCACGCACCGTCCATTTCAAACATGTTTGTGGGACTGCTCACCGGGTACCCGGCGTCGCCGCAGGTCATTGCGGGGGTCGTGAGCTGCGTCGCTGGCGGGTGGAAAATTCTCTGTTACGTTTCCTGAGTATGTCCGTAACGCACTTGATCGAATCCCCGACCAAGGCGGACGGCGCGGAGCTGTGGCGAATCGCGCGTGATTCCGCCAAGCTCGATCTCAACTCGCCGTACGCATACATGCTGTGGTGCCGCGATTTCGCCGAGTCGTCGGTGGTCGCGCGTGAGGACGGCAAGGCGGTCGGTTTCGTCATCGCCTACCGCAGGCCGGACGAGCCCGAGGCAGCGCTCGTCTGGCAGGTCGCGGTCGACCGTTCGCAGCGCGGAAAAGGCCTGGCCGGGGCCCTGCTCGACGCGCTGTACACGCGTCTGGTCGGCGAAGGGGTGCGTTACCTCGAGACCACCATCACCCCGGACAACGAGGCGTCCATCCGGCTGTTCACGTCGTTCGCGAAGCGCTGGAACGCCGCGATGGAAACCAGTGTGCTGTTCGACGGCGAGGATTTCCCCGAAGCCGGGCACCTGCCCGAAGAGCTTTACCGTATCGGTCCGCTGGCCGCGCATCCGGGCGTTTAGGAGAGAAAGAAACACATGAGCATCTTCGAAGAGCTCGAATCCGAAGTACGCAGCTACAGCCGCGGCTGGCCGGTCGTGTTCGACCGCGCGCAGGGCAGCCACCTGTACGACGAGAGCGGAAAGCCCTATCTGGACTTCTTCGCCGGGGCCGGCGCGCTCAACTACGGGCACAACAACCCGCGGCTGAAGCAGGCCCTGATCGACTACATCCAGCGCGACGGCGTCACCCACGCGCTCGACATGTTCACCGTGGCCAAGCGCGACTTCCTGCAGACCTTCCGCGACAAGATCCTCGACCCGCGCGGGCTGGGCTACAAGGTCGTCTTCCCCGGGCCGGGCGGCGCGAACGCCGTCGAGGCCGCGCTGAAGCTGGCGCGCAAGGTGACCGGCCGCGAGTCGGTCATCAACTTCACCAACGCCTTCCACGGCATGACGCTGGGCGCGTTGTCGGTCACCGGCAACTCGATGAAGCGCGGCGGCGCCGGTGTCCCGCTGGTGCACGCCACCCCGATGCCGTACGACAAGTACTTCGACGGCGCGATGCCGGACTTCCTCTACTTCGAGAAGCTCCTCGAGGACTCGGGCAGCGGGCTCAACGAGCCGGCCGCCGTGATCGTCGAAGGCGTGCAGGGCGAAGGCGGCATCAACGCCGCGCGCCTGGAGTGGCTGAAGGGCCTCGACGACCTCTGCAAGCGCCACAACATCCTGCTGATCCTCGACGACGTCCAGATGGGCTGCGGCCGCACCGGGCCGTTCTTCTCCTTCGAGGACGCCGGGATCACGCCGGACATCGTCTGCCTGTCGAAGTCCATCGGCGGCTACGGCATCCCGATGGCGCTGACGCTGATCAAGCCGGAGCTCGACGTCTGGGAACCGGGGGAGCACAACGGCACCTTCCGCGGCATCAGCCCGGCGTTCGTCACCGCCAAGGAGGCGATCGACGCCTACTGGAGCGACGACGAGCTCGAGAAGTCGACCAAGGCGAAGGGCGAGCGCATCGCCGCCGCGTTCTCCGGCATCGTCGAGGCCTACCCGGAGGCGAACCTGCTCGCCAAGGGACGTGGCCTCGCGCGCGGCATCGAGTTCCAGAGCGGCGACCTGGCCGGCCGGGTCTGCGCCGAGGCGTTCGCGCGCGGCCTGCTGATGGAGACCTCGGGTCCCGACGGCGAAGTCATGAAGCTGCTGCCGCCGCTGACCCTGACCGACGACGAACTGACGCAGGGCCTGTCGATCATCGACGAGTCCATCAAGGCCGTCCTGACGAAGTAAGGAGTTCCGACGTGCTCGTCCGCACGCTCGACGAGATCACCGACACCGACGCCGACATCAAGACGGAGAACTGGCGCAGCAAGCGGATCATCCTCGCCAAGGAGGGCGTCGGCTTCTCGGTGCACGAGACCACGCTGTACGCGGGGACGGTCAACGACTTCTGGTACGCCAACCACATCGAGGCGGTGTTCATCACCTCCGGCGAGGGAGAGATCGAGGACCTGGCCACCGGCAAGGTGTACGAGCTCAAGCCCGGCACGCTCTACCTGCTCAACGACCACGACAAGCACCAGGTCCGGCCGAAGACCGAGATCAAGTGCGTGTGCGTGTTCAACCCCCCGGTGACCGGCCGCGAGGTCCACGACGAGAACGGCGTGTACCCGCTCATCACCGAGGAATCGTAAGAACCGGAGAGGCAAACAGGAGGCGAAGCCCGTGACGCTGACGGACACCCGGGTCGACGACGGTTACCCGACCCGGATCACCGGTACGCCGGCGCATCTGCCGCGCGTGCACCCCACGGTGTGGGGTACCGAAGCCGACGGCCCGATCGACGCCGCCACGCTGGCGAACCACGAAACCAAGGGCTACACCGTGGTCGAGGACATGCTCTCCGTCGGGGAGGTCCAGACGTACTGGCAGGAGCTGGTGCGGCTGTCCTCGGACAAGGAGCTGGCGCAGGACGAGCGCGTGATCACCGAGGCGAAGACCGGTGAGGTCCGGTCCATCTTCGACGTCCACGAGATTTCGGACCTGATCGCCGAGCTGGTGCGCGACCCGCGCGTGCTGGACCGGGCCCGGCAGCTGCTCGGCTCCGAGGTGTACATCCACCAGAGCCGCGTCAACTACATGCCCGGGTTCAAGGGCACCGGGTTCTACTGGCACTCGGACTTCGAAACCTGGCACGCGGAGGACGGCATGCCATCGCCGCGGGCGGTCAGCTGCTCCATCGCGCTGACGGACAACTACCCGTTCAACGGCGGTCTGATGATCATGCCGGGCTCGCACCGGACGTTTGTCCAGTGCGCCGGCGAGACGCCGGACGACAACTACAAGAGCTCGCTCAAGGACCAGCGGGTCGGCGTGCCGAGCGAGGACGACATCACGAAGATGGCGGCCGAGTACGGCATCGACCAGTTCACCGGCCAGGCCGGCTCGGCGCTGTGGTTCGACTCGAACATCATGCACGGCTCGGGGAACAACATCACCCCGTACCCGCGCTCGAACATCTTCCTGGTGTTCAACAGCGTGGAGAACGCCCTGCAGGAGCCGTTCGCGGCGAGCACCCCGCGGCCGGCCTTCATCGCCGGACGCGATTCGACGCCGATCTCGCGCTGAACCGAAAAGGGCATTCGGGACACGACCTGACCCGGCGGTGACTGATCCGGTGCGCTTTGTTACCGTGTCGCCACCGTGCGGGCGTGTGGTCCGCGCAACACGTCTTCGCGGACGACCGGCGGTGCTTCGCTCGGGGTGAGCCCACCCGCCCGGTAGCCCTCGGCGGCGGACGGGCGGACCGCGCCCCCAGGCGGCCCGGCCGAAGTTACTGTGCTGGTCCGGGGCTTCGCCCCGGGCCGGGGGCTCCGCCACCCGGAACCCCCGAAAGCACAACATGACCCCTTACCACCGGATCGGGACCGGTGGTAAGGGGTCATGTCGTTTCCGCCCTTGTGGTCCGCTTCCTCGCTGCGGAATTCGCAGGACCACCAAAACACCTGGTACCGGCGCTGCCCGGCAATCGGTGGCCACGGTAAGTTGGCGGTTCCGGCGAGACCTGGGGAGGTGGGCGCGAGCATGGCCCGAACCCGGCTCCAGCTGCTCGGCCCGGTCCAGCTGTTCGACGGCGACGAACCCGTCCCGATCGGCGGTCCCGGCGTCCGCGGCCTGCTCGCGCTGCTGGCGCTCAAGCCGGGCAAGGTCGTCGGGCTCGACGACATCATCGACGCGCTGTGGGGTCACAACCCGCCGGCGACCGCCCGGACCATCGTCCACGGCAACGTCTCACACCTGCGGCGGATCCTGCGCGACATCGACGGCCCCGGCATCCTGACCACCCCGCCGGGGTACCGGTTGGACGCCGAGCCGGAATGGGTCGACGTCCACCGGGCGCGCTCGCTGCTCGACCGCGCCGCGGTGGCCACCCCGGAGGTCGCGGCCGCGCTGCTGGCCGAAGCGCTCGCCCTGTGGCAGGGCCCCGCGCTGGGCGGGGTGCCCGACTCCCTGGAGGCCCCCGAGCTGGAGGACCTCCGCCTGGCCGTGCACGGCGCCCGCGTCGACGCCGACCTCGAACTCGGCAGGCACGCGGAGCTGATCGTCGAGCTCAGCCCGATCGTCCGGGCCGATCCGCTGGCCGAGCGCACCGCGGGGCAGCTGATGCGGGCGCTGTACCACGCGGGCCGCCGCGGCGACGCGCTCGAGCTGTACCGGACCGTCTCGCGCGCCACCCTCCGCACGCTGGGTGTCGAGCCCGGTGCCGAGCTGCGCTGGCTGCACGAGCGGGTCCTCAACGACGACCTGCCGCAGCTTTCACGGGAAAGCTCCCACCTGGGGGCCGAGCTTTCACGTGAAAGCTCGGTCGCCGAGGCGATCTCGCAGCTGCCTGCGGCGGTGCCCAACCTGGCCGGCCGCGGTGACGAGCTGGCCTGGCTCGACGGCCTGGTCACCCGGGCCGAGGCCGGGCAGACCACGATCGCCGTGGTCAGCGGCACCGCCGGCGTCGGCAAGAGCACGCTGGTCGTGTGGTGGGCGCACCGGGTCGCGCACCGCTTCCCGGACGGCGTCCTGTTCGCCTCCCTGCGCGGGTTCGACCCGCACCACCCGCCGCTGGAGCCGGCCGAGCTGCTCACGCAGTTCCTGCTCGGCCTCGGCGTCGAGACCGCGCGGATCCCGGAACTGCTGCACGAGCGCGTCGCGCTCTACCGGTCGCTGATCGCCGGGCGGCGGATGCTGGTGCTGCTCGACGACGCCCGCACCGCCGAACAGGTGCGCCCGCTGCTGCCGCCGAGCGCGCGGACGATGACGGTCGTGACCAGCCGCTCCCGCCTCGACGGGCTGGCCGTGTCGAACGCGGCCAGGCAGCGCGTGCTGGGCACGCTCCCACCCGACGACGCCGTGGCGCTCATCGAGGAGCTCGCCGGCCCGGCGAGCCTCAACCACGCCCTCGCGCGGCTCTGCGGCTACCTCCCGCTGGCGCTGCGGATCGCCGGTGCGCGGCTCTCGGCGAGCGCCCAGCGCACCGCGGAAGAGCTGGTCGACGAGCTCGGCAACGAGCGCACCCGGCTGGCGGGACTGCAGGTCGAGGGCGCCGAGGACGGCGTGCGCGCGGCGTTCGACGTCTCCTTCCGCGGCCTGCCCGGCGAAATCGCCGAGACGTTCCTGCGGCTGGGCGCGGTGCCCGGAGTGATGGTCGGGCCGCACCTGATGGCCGCGGTCGCGCAGATCCCGGTGGCCGAGGCCCGCCGCCGGCTGCGCGCGCTGGCCGCCCACAACCTTCTCGACGAGACCGCCCGGGACGTCTTCGTGCCGCACGACCTCGTCTCGGTCTACCTGCGCGAGCTCGCGGAACAGGAGCTCGGCGACAAGGAGCGCGACGAAGCACTCGGCTGGACGATCCGCTACTACCAGGCGGTGGCCGACCGGGCGCGGCGCCGGCTGGGCCGCGTCACCGACCCGCTCGACTTCACGGGTGTGCTCGGCGACGACGCGATGCCGCCGCTCACCGGCTTCGCCGAGGCGCACGACTGGTTCGCGGCCGAGTGGCCCAACCTCCTCGCGGTCCTCGACGCCGCGGACGCCGTGGGCCGCCACGACGATGTCTGGCGGCTGGCCCGGCTCGGGCACACCTACCGCGTCGCCTGCCCGCTGCTGGACGAATGGACGCGGATGGCCGACCTCGGCGTCGCCGCCGCCGAAGCCGCGGACGACGTCGCCGGGCAGTGCTGGCTGCGGCTCGCGCGGTGCGAGATCGCGCTGACCTTCGAGCTGCCGGGCTTCGGCCTCGCCGACGCCGAGCGGGCGGCGGAGCTGGCCGCCGGGCTCGCCGACGAACGGCTCGCCGCCTCGGCCGACCTGCACCTCGGGCGTGCGCTGAGCCGGCTCGGTGAGCACGACAAGGCCATCGAGCGACTGGCCAAAGCCGTCGAAGAAGCCCCCGACGTCACGCTGCGCGGGCAGGCGCTCAGCAGCTGCGCCCAGGCGGAGAAGCGCGCCGGACGGCTCTCGGACGCGATCGCCCACCAGCTCGACGGCCTGCGCGCGGACCGCGAGCTCGGCGACGACGGCCAGGTCGTCGCCTCGCTGGACAAGCTGGCCGAGCTCTGCCTGCGGGCGGGCGACCACGCGGCGGCCGAGCGGTACGTCTGGGAGGCGATCGACCTGGCGATCAGCCGGGAGTTCGTCGCGCGGGAGGGTGCGCTGCGGCTGACCCTGGGCCGCGTGCTGCGGGCCAAAGGCGACATCGACGGCGCACGCGAACAACTCGCGATGTCGGTGCGCATTTACGAGCGGGCGCACCCGAAGCTCGTCGGTGAGGTGCGCGCCGAACTCGCCGAACTGCGGTGAAGGTTTCCGAACTTTCGAGCTGCGACAACTCGGTGTCGGCCGTTCGGATTTATGGAGACAATTTCGGTTGCGAATGGGTCACGACCCTGTCGAACCGCTCAATCCTTAGTGGATTCTTAGTGGGCGCGGGCGGCGTCCGCGTAGGTTCGGCGGTGCCGGCAGAGCCCTAGGGGAGGGGCAGGCGGAGACGCCGGCGCCGGGCCCCGCGCGGGAAACCGCGGCGGGGCCGGGAGTCGCCAGGAGCGGCTCGTGGCGGCCCGGCCGGCCGACTTGGGGGTAGGCCGGCCGGTCGCCAGGCGACCCGCCACCGAACTGTCGCGGAACTCAGCCGACGTTGGCGGTGCAGAGCGCGATCGTCGTTCCGCTGTTTTCCGCGACCTTCTTGCCGTCGACGAGAATCGCGCAGCTGATTACGTTGTTCACGTTCGAATTGCGGGTGTCCGCGGTGAGCGTCAGCAGGTACGAGCCGTTGTTGTAGGACGCCTGGCCTTCCCAGGGGTCGGTGCTCGCGGGCGCGTTTTCCGTGCGCTGGTCGCTGAGGCTCCCGTACCGGACGGTCGCGCCGCCGGCCGAGGTGACCTGGAACACCACGGAGTGCTTGTCGCCGGCCACCGCGGGCAGGTGCAGCCCGCTCTCGCCGCCGCCGATGAAGGTCAAGTACAGCAGTGTCCCGGCCGTCGTGAGCAGCGCGGCGGCCGTGACGACGGTGGCGGTGATCGCCAGCCCGCGGTCGCCCGCGGTGCCCTTCTTGACCTGGGTCAGTCCGACGATCGCCAGGACGAGCCCGATCCCGCCCAGTGGCCACGCGACGAACTCGACGTCCGGGACGAAGGTGACAACGATGGCGGCCACGCCGAGCAGCAGGCCGAGGATGGCAAGGACGTTCCGCCGAGGCCGCGCGTTGGCCTGACGACGCTCCGTGGCCGTCACCGGGGGCGCGGGTCTGCTGCCGTGGCGCGCGGTGGTCGGCGGGTACTGCGGGTCGGTCATCATGCGGGCCCCTTCGGGTGGGAGTGCGACGACGTTAACCCATAAGTGTGGCCCAGAACGAAATTGTTACATTCTGGAAAAAGTCATTGTCCCACCATTTTGCGTCAGGTATCGGTATTTCCTGACAACGCGCGCAGGGTGTGGCCCGGTGATCAATGGGGCGAATATCGGAAGTCCCACTGTTCAGTGCGGCCTTTCGCGACCTCGCAGCGGGTATCGTAAATACCGTACGGGCATCCCGGCACCACCGTGAGGCCTACGACGACCGTAGGTACCGGTGTTCAAGACGAAAGTCGCATACCGGACTTCTCAGTCGAAAAGACTGACTTCCGGAGTGATTTCGAGAAGCTCGAAGACGGGCCGCCCGCGGCGGCCATCGATCGTCGTCGTGCGCACGACGCGTAGCCGGGCGGTCACCGGACGGTCGAGGTTCTCCTTGATCTGGTCGAGCAGGTCCGGCGCCACCGCGCCCTGGATCGTCCCGCCCGACTCGCGGTCGAGGTAGAAGATGCGCCGCCGGGTGCGGACGCCGTCGAGCCGCCCGCGCACGGTCTCGTAGCCGACCTCTTCGCGGGATTCGCGGAGGCTGCCCTGCAGGATCCGCGCCTGCTCGGTGGTCATGCTGCGGGTGACCTGCTCGCCCGCGGTCGGGGTCAGCGCCATCCCGATCCCGGCGTTCTTCGCGACGGCGTTGACGATGTCGCTCACCGCGTTGCGGACGGTGTCGCGCTGGAGCAGCACGGCGTCGAGCGCGCCGTCGTCCGAGCCGTTCGCCGGCAGGAAGTCGCACAGCTCCTTGACCGCGCGCTCGGACAGCGTCTCGATGCCGTCGACGATCAGCGCGTCGTCGGTGGACGGCTCCGGGAAGCCGAAGAAGATCGCGTTGCCCGCCTGGCCGCGCTGGATCAGCGGCGCCTTGTCCCGGTCGGTCTGCTGGACCTGGGTGACCTCGCCGGACGGGTTGCGGATGATGTGCCCGATCTTCGCGGTCGCGTCCTGCAGCGCGCGGCTGATGTCGGAGAAGGTGTAGGCGTCGATGGTCTGCTCGCCGATCACCGAGACGTGCAGCAGCGGCGAGCGCGACGTCCGCTCGAACTTGGCGTTGGCCGCCATCGCCGACGCGCGCGCCAGGTCGTCGAGCCACGTGCCGCCGGGGATCTCGTCGGCGATGCGCCGGAACTCGTTCCTCACCAGATCATCTCCGGGTAGCCCCTGCCGCCTTCGGCCCAGACCTCGGCCCACACGTCTTCGTCGCCGGGGCGGCACAGGAAGCCGTCCAGCATGCCGCCGACCGGCTGCACCTGGTCGAGGTACATCGCCGGCTGCCCGACGATCACGCCGCGCAGCGTGAGCAGGCCGTAGAGCGCCGACCGGCCGGCGTCGTCGAGCCGCTTGAGCGCACCCCACTCGTCCGGGATGAGGACGACGTCGAGGCCACGGGGCGGGTGGGCGGTCCGGGTGATGAGCTCGCCGCCGATCCAGGCCCGGCCGGACGGGATGATCCGCCGGGCCACGCCGAGGTAGCTGTTGAGCGCGCTGAACAGGATCTCGCGCTCGTTCTGGTGCGGGGCGTCGAACACCAGGCGTTCGTAGACGTCGGCGAGGTCTCCGGCGTGCCGGCCCGGCGGCAGGACCTGCTGCGACGTCCAATGGGGGAGCGCCACACACCCCTCCTCAGCCCTCGCTCACAGTGCGTAGCCGAACTTACCAGGATGGGTGTCAGCCACCGCGCCCAGGCTGCTGCGGCCACTGCGGGTCGGCCTCCGGCCAGGCCGGCTCCTCCTCGGTGGGCCAGTCCTCGGCTTCCACACCGCGCTGCGGCGGCAGCGGAAGCCGTCCTTCACGGTGGCCCGCGGGCTCCGGGACGTCGACGTCCGGGCCGGGTTCCGGGGGCGGGTGCTGCGCCCAGGCGGCGGGGATGAACTGGGTCTGCTCGGCCGCCGACGGCTCCGGCACCGGCTCGTACCGCGGCTCGGGCTCGGGTTCGGGCCGGGGGCGTCGCGTGGTGCGCAGAAGGAGCCACGACGTGAGCGCGCCGAGGACGAAGGCGAGGATCAGCCACAGCCAGATCTGCCCGAACAGCCACATCATCCGTTCATCACCCCTCAAACGACCGTGATCTCGACGCGCTTGTCACCGGTGTCGCTCAACCCTCGGTAGGTCACGCGCGTGGCCGTCAGTCCGTTGGCCGTGAGGACCCGTGCGACGGCCCGGGCGAGCTTGAGAGCGGTGCTCGCCCCACCTTCGCGCCGGGAGACGTGGCAGGTGACGCGGTACCGGAAGTCCGCCGGAGCCTTGGCGAGCGCGACGGCGACGTCACGGGCGGCCTGTTCGCCTTCGGGCGTGAGCCGGGTGGTGCCGGGCGCGAAGCTGATGGGCGTCTCGGCGAGTATCCGGTCGATCTCGGCCTGAACCCCGGCCTTGTCGGTGGGCGGCGGCGCGGTGGTACTGGTGGTCGGCGGCGGCGGGCTGCTCGTCGGTGGGTTGCTCGTGGTGGGTGGCGCGCTGGGAGCTACCGGGACGACATCGCCATCGAACCGGGCGGCTCGCACACCGTCGAGACCCTGGACGACGTCGAGCGCGCGAAGGGCCTCCCAGGGCGGGAAGCCGCTGAGGGTGGCATCCCGCCCGTCGAAGCTGACGTTGCCGGTGGGCATCCCGGCGGCGACCAGCGCGGCCCTTGCCCGGTCGGTGAGGTTCCGCTGGATGGCCCCGGCCTGAACCCAGGTCACGACTCCCGCGAGCAGTGCTGTGACCAGCACCGCGATCGGGACCACGAGGATCCAGCGCCGACCACCGGACATAAAGGGACTGTAAGCCGGGTGTGGCGGGATGGCGACCTGAATCCGGGTGGTCATCCACAAGTTGTCCCCAGGTGAGTCGACTTGTGGACAACTCCGGCCGTTGTGAGCGGTTGGGCACTTTCTGTCAGAGGGGGTCGATAGAATGGACTTGGGGACGCCCCCCTGGGAGCGGTGGGGGCCGCCGTTCGGGGGTGGGGCTCCGGCAAAGTCGCGCCCGGACTCCGGGCACGCAGGTCCGCCCGCCGCCCGAGTCCCCGGTCCGCCTTCCTTGACCGCTGCGACGCTGGTCGCCGAGGCCTGCCGCGCTGCCGAAGGTCGCGAATGAGTCATTGGGGACCTCGCACGTCCCGAATGAGTCAT
>NZ_JBFACT010000021.1:0-133499 GCF_040640995.1 Amycolatopsis sp. NPDC021455
GGGGCGGGGGGGTGTGGGGGGGTCTCCGGGGGGGGGGCTGTGTGCCTAGGTGTCTCGAGTTAAGTGGGGGGGACCTCGGACGTCCCGAATGAGTCATTCGCGACACCGGTCGGCACCCTCGGACGGAACCGGCCGCAAAGTGAGTTGTCCACAGGAGTTGTCCACAACCCCACCGGTCTGTGGACAACTCCGCGGCGAACCTCAGAGGTACTGCCCGGTCCCGGAAATCCCCGGCCCGTGCTCATGCCCATGTCCCGCGGCCCCGGAAGGCCCGGCCGGCAACCCCCGCCGCATCTGCTCCAACTGCACCCGAGCAGCCATCTGCTGGGCGAACAGGGCCGTCTGGATCCCGCTGAACAATCCCTCCAGCCACCCCACGAGCTGGGCCTGGGCGATCCGCAGCTCCGCGTCCGACGGCGTCGAGTCGTCGGTGAACGGGCGGACCAGCCGCTCCAGCTCGTCCTGCAGCTCCGGGGCCAGCGCCTTCTCCAGCTCGCGGATCGACGTCTGGTGGATTTCGCGCACGCGCGTGCGCGAAGCGTCGTCCAGCGGGGCCGCTCGGACTTCCTCCAGGAGCTGCTTGATCATCGTGCCGATCCGCATCACCTTCGCCGGCTCTTCGACGAGGTCGCCCACCGACTCGGGGTGGTCGTCGCCGTCAACGCCGCCAGAGGGGGTCAGCTTGGCTGCGCCCACCGGCGTGCCGTCCGGTCCGACGACCACCACGTGGGGTGAAGATTCCTGGCCCGGGTCACCCGCTGTGAAGTTCGGCTCGGTCATGTGCTCCATCCTGGCTTGCCTTCGACACGCTCCGCGACACCCATGGGGTGTCCGTCTCCGAGCGTAGCCGTAAACGGGGTTCCCGGTGGCTCTCCACCCAACCCCGGGCGCACGGCGAAACCGCACGTCCGTACGGTGTCCCCATGGCGTTCGACGTCGCTCGTATCCGTGGGCTCTTTCCCGCGCTGGGTGACGGCTGGATTCACTTCGACGGCGCCGCCGGAATGCTGGTACCGGAACAGGTCGCTTCGGCCGTTTCCA
This sequence comes from Amycolatopsis sp. NPDC021455, assembly GCF_040640995.1. Taxonomy (NCBI): domain Bacteria; kingdom Bacillati; phylum Actinomycetota; class Actinomycetes; order Pseudonocardiales; family Pseudonocardiaceae; genus Amycolatopsis; species Amycolatopsis sp. NPDC021455. The sequence goes on from NZ_JBFACT010000021.1 coordinate 1,042, forward strand.
CGGCGATGCGCGCACCGGTGTCCGGGCCGGGCGGAGCGTTTCCGGCCTCACAACGTGCGGAAAGCATCGTGACCGCGGCCCGCCGGGCCGTGGCCGACCTGGTCGGGGCCGACCCGGCCGCCGTCGTGCTCGGGCCGAGCGCGCCGGTCATGCTGCGCCGGCTCGTCGACGCGCTCGCCGAGCGCTGGACGATCGGCGACGAAGTCGTCGTGTCCCGGCTCGACGAGCAAGCGAACCTGGCGCCGTGGCAGCGCGCCGCGAAGCGGGTCGGCGCCGTCGTGCGCTGGGGTGAGATCGACATCGAGACCTGCGAGCTGCCCGCGTGGCAGTACGAGCAGCTCGTGTCGGCGCGCACCAAGGCCGTCGCCGTCACGCTCGCGTCCGGGTCCGTCGGCACCCGGCCGGACGTGCCGACGATCATCGAGTTCGCCAAGCGGGTCGGCGCGCTCGTCGTCGTCGACGCCACCTACGCCGCGCCGTTCCTGCCGCTCGACATCAACGCCCTCGGCGCCGACGTCATGGTCGTGTCCGCGCAGGCCTGGGGCGGGCCGTCGGTGGGCGCGCTCGTGTTCCGCGACCCGGAGCTGATCGAGCGGATCCCGGCCGCCTCGCTCGACCCGATGGCGCGCGGCGCCGCGCGCCTGGAGCTCGGCCCGCACGCCTACCCGCTGCTCGCCGGGCTGATCGCGTCGATCGACTACCTCTCGGGCCTCGACGACGCCGCGACCGGATCGCGGCGCGAGCGTCTCGTCACCTCGCTCGGATCGGCGAAGTCGTACCACGCCGGGTTGCTCGCGCAGCTGTCCACGGAACTGCTCTCGCTGCGGCACATCATGGTCATCGGCAACGCCATGCGCCGCATCCCGGCGCTGGCCTTCGCCGTCGCCGGCAAGAAGGCGCCCGAGGTCGCCGAGTACCTGGCGACGCAGGGGTTGTGTGCCTTCGCCGATGACGGCACGAGCGGCGTCTTCGCGTCACTCGGCGTCGGAGAAGTGGGCGGCGCCGTGCGGATCGGGCTCGCCCACTACTCCAACGTCTTCGAGATCAACCAGCTGGTGCGAGTCCTCGAAGAACTCCGTTAGGACTTCGCCGCCAGCAGGACCTTGCCGAACACGCTGCCCTCTTCGAGGACCCGGTGCGCGGTCGAGGCTTCGGCCATCGGCACGACCTGGCCGACGATCGGCTTGACGAGGCCGTCGGAAACCAGCGGCCACAGGCGCTCGCGGACGTCGGCGACGATCGCGGCCTTCTGGTCCAGCGGGCGGAACCGCAGGCCCGCCGCGAACACCGAGGCCCGCTTGCCGAGCAGCGCGCCGACGTTCAGCTCGCCCTTGACCCCGCCCTGCATGCCGATGATGACCAGCCGCCCGTCCTGCTGCAACGCGTCGACGTTGCGGCCCAGGTAGGACGCGCCCATGTTGTCGAGGATGACGTTCGCGCCGCCGGTCTCCTTGCGGAGCACCTCGACGAAGTCGTCCTCCTTGTAGTTGATCGCGATGTCGGCGCCGAGCTGGCGGCAGCTCTCGAGCCGGTCGGCCGAGCCCGCGGTGACGGCGACGGTGGCGCCGAGCGCCTTCCCGACCTGGATGGCGTGCGTGCCGATCCCGCCGGCGCCGCCGTGGACCAGCAGCACCTCGCCCTCGGCGAGCTTCGCGTGCATCACGACGTTCGCCCACACCGTGCAGGCCACCTCGGGCAGCGCGGCCGCGGTGAGCAGGTCGATCTCGCCCGGCACCGGCAGCAGCTGCCCGGCCGGGACGACGACCTTCTCCGCGTAGCCGCCGCCGGCGAGCAGCGCGCAGACCTCGTCGCCGACTTTCCAGCCCGCAGCGTCTTCCAAGCCCTCGCCGAGTTCGGCGATCGTGCCGGAGCACTCCAGGCCGAGGGTTTCGCTGGCGCCGGGCGGCGGCGGGTAGTGGCCCTGGCGTTGCAGCAGGTCCGCGCGGTTCACCGCGCTCGCGGCGACATCCAGCAGCACTTCGCCGGGGCCGGGACGCGGATCCGCGACCTCCGCCCACTCGAGAACGTCCGGGTCACCTGGTTCACGGATGGTGATCGCGTACATGTGTCGACTGTATACCGCGGCCGAAGGACCCGCCGAAAGGCGCATTGACGGACTTCGCAAAGCGAACAAAAGTGAGCAACCATGTCACTCTTCCGAAAGAGAATCCTCCCGCCGGTGGCCCTGGCCGCCGGCGCGACGCTGGTGCTCGGCCTCACCCCGGCCGCCGCCGCGCCGACGCTCCCCGAAGGTCCCGCTCTGGCGAAACAACTCGTCGACAAGGTCGGCGTCAACGGTGTCAACCGGCACCTGATCGCCCTCCAGCGCATCGCCGACACCAACGCCGGTACGCGCGCGGCGAGCACCGAGGGGCACAAGAAGTCCGCCGAATACATCGCGACCAAGCTCGAGGCGGCCGGCTTCCAGGTGACGCGCCAGGAGTTCCCGTTCACCTATTCACAGACCCTGGCCGAGAAGCTGACCGCGGGCGGCGCGAACGTGCCGATCATCGCGATGTCGTACACGCCGTCGACGCCGGTCGGCGGCATCACCGCCCCGCTCGCGGTGGTCGCGGTCGACGCCACCAGCGGCTGCGAGGCCACCGACTACACCGCCGACGTGGCCGGCAAGATCGCGCTGATCAAGCGCGGCGGCTGCACGTTCGCGCAGAAGCAGCAGACCGCCGCGGCCGCGGGCGCGATCGGCGCGATCGTCTACAACAACACCGACGGCGCGCTGAACGGGACGCTCGGGGGCCCGGAGAACGCGAAGATCCCGACCGGGGGCGTGACGGCGGCCGCGGGGGCGCAGCTGGCCACGCTCGGCGGGCAGAACGTGACGCTCGAGCTGCGGGCCTTCCAAGAGGCGCGGACCAGCTACAACGTCATCGCCGAGACCAAGACCGGGCGCAAGGACAACGTCGTGATGCTGGGGTCGCACCTCGACAGCGTCGCCGCCGGTCCCGGCATCAACGACAACGGCTCCGGCTCGGCCGCCCTGCTCGAGACCGCGCTGCAACTGGGGAGCACGCCGAAGGTCAACAACGCCGTCCGGTTCGGCTTCTGGAGCGCGGAGGAGTTCGGCCTGATCGGCTCGACCTACTACGTCGACCAGCTGACCTTCGAGCAGCAGCTCGACATCGCGCTGTACCTGAACTTCGACATGATCGGCTCGCCGAACGCCGGGTACTTCGCCTACGACGGCGACAACTCCGACGGTGTCGGCGCGGGCCCCGGCCCGTACGGCTCGGCGCAGATCGAGAAGACCCTCGTCGACTTCATGCAGGCCGCGAAGGGTGTTTCGCTGGACGGCACCGACTTCACCGGGCGTTCGGACTACGGCGAGTTCATCGCCGTCGGCATCCCGGCCGGCGGCCTGGACACCGGTGCCGAGGTGCTGAAGACCCCGGCGCAGGCGGCGAAGTGGGGCGGCACGGCCGGCATCGCGTTCGACCCGTGCTACCACCAGGCCTGCGACAACCTCGGCAACATCGACCGCGTCGCGCTGGAGCGCAACGCGGACGGCGTCGCCTGGGCCCTCGGCGTCTACGCGACGAGCACCGAGAGCATCAACGGCGTCCAGCCCGGCAAGGCCAAGTCGAAGTCGCTGACGGCGCAGAAGCGTTCGGCCCAGCGGTCCCTCACGGCGCACGCCGTGGCCGGTGACCCGCACGCGCTGACCGCCTGACCCAAGCGCCCCAATGTGGCGTTCGGTGCGTCCAACGCACCGAACGCCACATTGGGGCGCTTGGGTCAGGCGTCGGCGTTCCGCTTGATCCGGTCCGCGAACTGGACCGCGGTCGCGGCGCGCTTGACCTTGCCGGACGGCGTTTTCGGGAGGCTTCCGGCCGGCAGCACGACCACTGCGTACGGCCGCATGTCGACGGCGTCGCGGACCCGGGCCGACACCTGCTTCATCAGGTTCTTCTCGGCCTCCGCGTCACCCGCCAGCTTCGACTCGACGACCACCGCGAACCGCTCGCGACGGCTGCCCGCGTCCAGCCGGACCGCCACCGCGTTGCCCGCGCGCACCCCTTCGACCGAGGTCGCCGCGCGCTCGATGTCCGTCGGGTACAGGTTGCGGCCGCCCATGATGATGACGTCCTTGCGGCGGCCGCAGATGACGATCTGGCCGTCCACCAGGTAACCGAGGTCGCCCGTGTTCAGCCACCCGTCGTCGTCCTGCGTGGCGACCGGGCCCTCCATGGTCAGGTAGCCGGGCGTCACGGCCTCGCCGCGCAGCCGGATCTCGCCGACCTCGCGCTCGCCGACCCGCGCACCGGAGTCGTCGACGATCTCGGCCTCCAGCCCGTCCAGCGGACGGCCGAGCAGCGCGAACGACCGGACGCTGTCGGTGCCGCGCCGCGGGTCGCCTTCGGGGACCGGCACCGCGCGGTTTTCCGCCTCGAGCGCGTCGGCCTCGACGACGTCGAGGGTGAGCCCCGTGAACAGCGGCGCGAACGAGACCGCGAGCGTCGCTTCGGCCATGCCGTAGGCCGGGAAGACGCACTCCGCCGGCATCTTGAACCGGGCGCCGGCGTCCACAAAGGTCTGGACGGCGGTTTCGTCGATGGGCTCGGCGCCGTTGAGCGCGATACGCAGTTTCGACAGGTCGTACGCGGTGTCGTCGTCGACGCGGGCCATCCGGCGCCCGACGATGGCGTACGCGAAGTTCGGCGCCGCCGTGGTGGTGCCGCCGTACTTGGTGATCAGCTCCGGCCAGATCAACGGGCCCGACAGGAACTCGACCGGCGTGATCTTGACCAGCTCGACGCCGAAGGTCATCGGCACGGTCAGGAAGCCGACCATCCCCATGTCGTGGAACGTCGGCAGCCAGGACACCATCACGTCGGTGTCGAAGTCGAACTCCGCGCGGTCGACCATGGCCTTGACGTTGGAGTACAGGTTCCCGTAGGTGATCCGCACGGCCTTCGGGTCGGCGGTCGAACCGCTCGTCAGCTGCAGCAGCGCGGTGTCGCCCTCGTCGGTCGGGACGACGTCGGCGAGCGGCTCGGCTTCGGCCAGCTCGGTGATGAGCTTGAACCCGATACCCTTTTCGCTCAAGACGGGCGCGAGCTGGTCGAAGGGTTCGCCCAGCAGCACGAGGTCCGAACCGATCATCCCGAGCACGCGCACGGTGTCCTCGGCCCATTCGGCGAGGTCGGTCCGCGGGGTCGGCTGGTGCAGCATCGTGACGCTGCCACCGGCGAGCCACACGGCCTGCACGGTCGGCGCGATCAGCACCGGCGCGGCGGCCAGCACCGCCACGGCCCCGCCGCGCCCGAACCCGCCGGCGACCAGCCCGCCGGCGATCCGCCGGGCTTCGGTGTGCACCTCGGCCCAGGTCCGCCGGACCGGCTCCTTCGGCTCCCCGGTGACCATGCCACGCTGCTGACCCCGCTGCGTCGCGGTGGCGACGAGCGTGTCCACGAACCTGCTCATGTGCGTCAGATTACTGTCTGGGCGTCAACATCCGCCGACCAACGCGGAAACCGGGCCTCGCAGCCAGCGGTCCACTTGCCGCTGCCCCCGCAGCCGGACGACGACGAGGTCGGGGTGGCGGTTCTCGTCGATCAGCTTGCGGACCCGCGCGCGCATGATCGGGTGGTACCGCCACGCGAGCCGGACGATGTGGTTCCGGTCGGTGAAGAAGGTGTGCAACGGGCCTTCGACGTTGCCGCCGGCGATCTTCGTGCCCCGGCCGAACCGGCGTTGCAGCGTGCGGGAAATGACCCGGACCATGGCCAGGGCACGCGGGTGGTCGAGCCACACCAGCACGTCGAGCCGGGCCGTCATCCGCTCCCGGACTTCTTCGCCCTGCCACTCGATGGCCCAGACGTCGCGGTCCAGGTACTCGAGCAGGTCGGCCTGCCAGGTTTCCCGCACGGTCCAGCCTGGCCCGTGGAAGAAGGTCTCCATCTCGACGAACGGCACCCCCAGGCGCTCGCACAGCATGCGCGCGAGCGTCGACTTGCCCGATCCGGCGGAGCCCGCCACGGCGACGCGCCGGAGCACACCGAGAGGGTCGTCGGGCCCGACGACCCTCATTCCAGCAGCTCGGACGTCTCGAGCCAGCGGCCTTCGACGTCCTCGATCTCGCCTTGGACGCCCTTCAGCTCGGCGTTGAGCTCCATCAGCTTCGCCGGGTCGGTCGCCGCCTCCAGGAGCGACGCGTGGAGCTTCTCCTCCTTGGCGTGCAACTGGTCCAGCTTGCGCTCCAGCCGGCCGAGCTCCTTCTGCGCCGCCCGCAGGTCGGCCGCGGACTTCTTCGCCTCGGTCTTGGCCGCCGACGGCGCCGGGCCCGCAACGTCCTGGGCCGCCGCGCGGCGGTTCAGGTACTCGTCGATCCCGCCGGGCAGGTGGGTGATCCGGCCGTCGCCGAAGAGCGCGACGATCGTGTCGCAGACGCGCTCCACCAGGTAACGGTCGTGCGAGACGACGACCATCGTGCCCGGCCAGCCGTCGAGCAGGTCCTCCAGCTGCTGCAGGGTGTCGATGTCCAGGTCGTTCGTCGGCTCGTCGAGCAGCAGGACGTTCGGCTCGGCCATCAGCAGCCGGCACAGCTGCAGCCGACGTCGCTCGCCGCCGGAGAGGTCCTCGACGGGCGTCCACTGCCGGGCCGCCGGGAAGCCGAGCTTCTCCCCCAGCTGCGACGCGGTCATCTCCTGCTTGCCGAACACGACGCGCCCGGCCACCTGCTCGATCGCCTGCAGCACGCGCAGGTCGCCGGGCAGGTCGTCGAGCTCCTGGCGCAGGTGCGCGAGCGCGACGGTCTTGCCTTCGATGCGGCGGCCGGTCGACGGTTCGACGTCCCCGCCGAGCAGCTTCAGCAGCGACGTCTTGCCCGAGCCGTTGACGCCGACCAGGCCGATCCGGTCGCCCGGCCCGATCCGCCAGGTGACGTGGTCGAGCAGCTTCCGCTCGCCCACCGCGTACGTCGTGTCTTCCAGCTCCAGCACGGTCTTCCCGAGCCGCCGCTTCGCGAACGCCTGCAGCTCGACGGAGTCGCGCGGCGGCGGGACGTCGGCGATCAGCGCTTCGGCCGCCTCGACGCGGTACCGCGGCTTCGACGAACGCGCCTGCGGGCCGCGGCGCAGCCACGCCAGCTCCTTGCGGGCCAGGTTCTGCCGCTTCTCCTCGGCCGTCGCGGCCAGCCGCGCTCGCTCGGCGCGCGCGAAGATCCAGTCCGCGTAACCACCTTCGTACTGCTCGACGCGGCCGTTCGCGACCTCCCACGTCAAGGTCGCGACGGTGTCGAGGAACCACCTGTCGTGCGTGACGACCACGACGGCGACCTTCCGGGCCAGCAGGTGGTCGGCGAGCCAGCGGACACCTTCGACGTCCAGGTGGTTGGTCGGCTCGTCGAGCACGATCAGGTCGAGTTCCCCGGTCAGCGCGGCGGCCAGCGAAACCCGGCGGCGCTCGCCGCCGGACAGGTTCGCCGTCGGGGTGTCCAGGCCGATCGCCGTGATGCCCAAGCCGTCCACAATGGACCGGACGCGCGCGTCGGCGGCCCATTCGTGCTCGGCGCCGTACCGTTCCAGCACGACGTCGCCGACCGTGCTGCCGTCGGGCAGTTCCGTGCGCTGGGTGACGACGGCCATCCGCAGATCGCGAACATGGCTCACCCGCCCGGAATCCGGCTCGGCGAGTCCGGAAAGGACTTCCAGCAGGGTGGTCTTGCCCCCGCCGTTGAGGCCGACGACGCCGATGCGCTGCCCGGCCGCGACGCCGAGCGACACGCCGTCCAGCAGCGGGCGCACCCCGTACGACTTGCTCACCGCCTCGAGATTGACCAGGTTGGCCATCCGCTCAGCCGATCCTCTCTACGATCACGAACCGCGTCGCCACGACCATGGTCGTGTCGTCCACGGTGAATTCCGGGTCTTCCAGGGCGGCGCGCATTTCCGCGCTCTGCCAGTAAGCCGTGTGGTCGGCGCGCCACTCGGCGACGCTCGTGAAGCCTTCGCCTTCGTCGAGCGCGTGCTGAAGGTCCACTTCGGACAGTGGAAGGACGCGGACCTCGGTGGTCTCGAGCACCGCGAGCCCTTCTCCCGCCGAGTCGATCATCAGCTCGCGCTCCCCGACGACGGGCAGCTCTTCGCCGTACTTCTCGTATTCGGCGACCAGGCCGGTGGTCGACGTCTTCTCCCCGCGCAGGATCGCCGCGACCAGCTTGTCGCGCAGCGGGCCGGGGAACGCGAACTCGGCGTGCTTCACGCGTGCACCCGCGGCGGTGCCGGGCGGGGCGCGTCGTCCCCGCCGACGACGCGGGCGCCGGGGACCGGGCCGTGTGCCACCCGGACCGTGCGGCACACCCCCGCCCCCGACAGCTCCGCGGCGACCTCCACCGCGGACTGCGCGTCTTCGCACAGGAACGCGCACGTCGGGCCGGAGCCGGACACCGTGCCGGCCAGCGCGCCGGCGTTGACGCCCGCCCGGAGCGTGCGGCGCAGCTCGGGCCGCAGTGAAACCGCCGCCGCCTGGAGGTCGTTGCCCAGCAGGAGGGCCAGCTGGCGCGGGTCGCCGGAGGCCAGCGCCTCGACGACCGGGGTGTGCGAGCCGATCCGGGGCGGGTTGCCCGCCGCACGCAGGCGGTCCAGCTCGCCGAACACCTTCGGCGTCGACAGCCCTTCGGAGTCGAAGGCCAGCACCCAGTGGAACGTGTGCCGCGACAGCACCGGGACGAGCTTTTCGCCGCGGCCGGTCCCCAGCGCGGTGCCGCCGTAGAGCGCGAACGGGACGTCGCTGCCCAGGCCGGCCGCGATCTCGGCCAGCTCGTCGCGCGTGACGTCGAGGTTCCACAGGCTCGCCAGCCCGACCAGGGTCGCCGCCGCGTCGGCGCTGCCGCCCGCCATGCCGCCGGCGACCGGGATGCCCTTGCGCAGCACCACCCGGACCTTCGGCTCGCCGGTGCGGCCGACGTGCGCGGCCAGGGCTTCGACGGCCCGCCAGGCCAGGTTTTCGGGCCCGGTCGGCACCGAGCCCTCACCCTCGCCGTAGACCTCGATGCCGGGTTCGTCGGTGACCGCGACGGTCACCTCGTCGGTCAGCGACAGGGCCTGGAACACGGTCACCAGCTCGTGGTAACCGTCTTCACGCAGGTCGTCGACGGAAAGGTGCAGGTTGACCTTCGCCGGGACCCGGACGGTGACTGGAGGCGGAACGACTGCGAGCACCCGACCAGCCTACGTGCTCGCCAAAACACCCCAATGTGGCGTTGGGTGCATCTGACGCACCCAATGTGGCGTTCGGTGCGTTGGACGCACCCAACGCCACATTGGGGCGCTTGGGGCCAGGCCGGGTCAGGCGGCGGCGATGCCCTGCGGACCGCGCGCGGTGTGCGTCACGTGGCCGCCGCGCTCGGCGACCCACGCCAGCGCCGCGTCGGCCCGCTCGCCGCGGACGCCGAGGCGGAACCGGCCGACCGGCGTGTCGCCGATCCGGGTCAGGCCGCCGCCGATCGTGGCGAACTCGACGTCGAAGCGGCCCGCGGCCTCGGGCAGCAGCGCACCCACCGACGCGAAGCCGATCAGCACGACGTCGGCCGAGCGGTCGTAGCGCGCCGCCTGCGAACGGGACGTCTCGATGGCGGGCAGCAGCGCCTGCGCGGTGCGGCTGGCCGGGTCGGAGATCAGGTCGAGCACCGTGCCGCGCTCGACGACCGTGCCGTCTTCCAGCACGGCGACGTCGTCGCAGAGCCGGCGGACCACGCCCGCGTCCGGCGTGGTGACCACGACGGTGACCCCCAGCTCGGACCGCGCCCGGTCGAGGACGGCCAGGACGGCACCGGCCTCCTCCGGGTCGACGCCGGCGGTCGGGTCGTCGGCGAGCAGCACGGCGGGGGCCGCCGCGAGCGCCTTCGCGACCGCGACGCGGCGGAGCTGACCGGCGGACAGCTCGCCGGGACGCTGCGCGGCACGCGGCGTCAGGCCGACGAGGTCGAGCAGCGAGCCGACCCGGCTGCGGCGCTGCGGGCCGTCGACGCCGAGCTGTTCGAGCGGCGAAGCGATGTTGCCGGCGATCGTGCGCTCGGCGATCAGCTCCGGCTTCGTGGAGACGACACCCAGCTGACGGCGGATTTCGCGGAGCCGGCGGCCGTCGAGCGTGCCGGTGTTGAGGCCGTCGAGGCGGACGACACCGCGGTCGGGACGCTCCTGCAGCGCGATGCAGCGGGCGAGGACGGACTTGCCGGACCCGGCCGGGCCGACCACGCCGAACAGCGAGCCCGCCTGGACGTCGACACTCACGTCCCGCAGGGCGACGACCGGATTTCCGTTGGCGGCAAAGGATTTGGACAGGTTTTCGACGGTGATCACGAAGGCTCCAGAAAACGGGGTGCGCGCAGCACGCGGCACCCGGCCGCAAGCGAGTTCCGTCCGCTTTGGACGGTGCATGAAGAAGAGGTGGACCGGCAGGGGCTAGCTCAGTGGGAGCGCCGACATGCGGTCACGGAGCGGCGGCCTTCGTCGACAACGCGACGCCTGGTCAGGAGCAGGGGGCGGGCTACCCTCTTCATCGAAAACGGCCTCCATCGGTCCTGGCGGTAGCACCTGCCCTGCGGAGGGTGGTTGCTGCGACTTCGGCGAGCCAGGTCTCTCAGTCGCTCGGGATGGACGTACTGAGTAAAACCGATCCCACGGAGCGAAAGCAAGCCCGTTGGCCCAGATCACACGAGTGGAGGTGTCCGAATCGCGGGATGAGCGGCCGCGCGGGCGTATTTTCACCGCCTCCACTGTGGACGTGCTAACGCGCGGTGGCGATCCGCGCGAAGTCGTGCACACCGAGCTGCTCACCGCGGGTCTTCGGATCGATCCCGGCGGCGGCCAGCAGCTCGCCGGCGCGCTCGGCCGAGCCCGCCCAGCCCGCGAGCGCGGCCCGGAGCGTCTTCCTGCGTTGTGAGAAGGCGGCGTCGACGAGCCCGAAGAGACGGTCGCGGTCCCCGGACGCCGGCGCGTCACCGCGTTCGAACGCGACGAGCGCGGAGTCGACGTTCGGTACCGGCCAGAACACCGAGCGTGGCACCGCGGCGACCTTGCGCGCGGTGCCGTACCAGGCGAGCTTGACGCTCGGCACGCCGTAGATCCGGCTGCCGGGCCCGGCCGCCATCCGGTCGGCGACCTCCGTCTGGACCATGACGAGACCGGTCTTCAAGGACGGCAGTTCGGCGAGCAGGTGCAGCACGACGGGCACGGCGACGTTGTACGGCAGGTTGGCGACGAGGGCGGTCGGCTCGGGCAGCTGCTCGCGCGTGACGCGCAGGGCGTCGGCGCCGATGACGGTCAGCCGTTCCGCGGCTTCGGGCCCGCGTTCGGCGACGGTCTTGGGCAGCCGTTCGGCGAGCTTGGGATCGATCTCGACGGCGACGACCCGCGCGCCGGTGGCGAGCAGCCCGAGGGTCAGCGACCCGAGCCCGGGCCCGACCTCGAGGACGACGTCGTCTTCGTCGATGTTCGCCAGCTCGACGATCCGCCGGACGGTGTTGGGATCGTGCACGAAGTTCTGCCCGAGCTTCTTGGTCGGCCGCACGTCCAGCTCGGCCGCCAGCCCGCGGATCTCGGCAGGCCCCAACAGTTCAACCACCGGACGAGCGTACCCAGGGGGTCGGTTCACGTACCCGGACGGTCGGCTCGCGTGATTGGAGGGTCGGCTCGCGTGATTGGGGGGTCGACACGCGTGATTGGAGGGTCGGCACGCGTGATTGGGGGGTCGACACGCGGAACGGCCCCCGTCCGAGGTGGACGGGGGCCGTTTCGAAGCCGCTGTCAGGCCTTCTTGCCGCAGACCGGCCAGGCGCTGTAGCCGCCGCGGGCGTCGCGGACCTTCTCCGCGATCGCGATCTGCTGGGCCTTGGTGGCCTGGTTCGGGTACGCCGCGTACTGGTCGCCGCCGTAGGCGTCCCAGGTCTGCTTGTCGAACTGGAGGCCGCCGTAGTACTTGCCGGACGCGTTGACGATCGACCAGTTGCCGCCCGACTCGCACTGCGCGATGCGGTCCCAGACGCTCGTGTCGCCGATGTCCGGGTCGGCGGGCTTCTTCGTGCCGACGTGGACGATCTTCGGCTTGGCCGGCGTGATGACCTGCTCGGAGATGCTCTCGCGGGAGACCTCTTTGCCGTTCTTCTGCGTGACCTTGTAGGTCACCATCTTCTCGCCGGGCGTGCCCGGGTCCTCGACGTTGGTCTTGCCCTTTTCGAGGTCCGGGTCGTCGACGCGCTGCTCGGGCGGGGCGATGGTCTCCTTCTGGACGACCGTCGAGACGCCGGTGCGGCTGATGTGCACCTCGGCGCCGTCGGTCAGCTTGACGTCCAGGCCGCCTTCGGCGGCGTCCTCCGGGCCCAGGGTGAGCTTGTACTCGCCCAGGAACTCCTTGGTGGTGACCGCGGTGGTGGTGACCTTCTTCGGCTCGTTCGCACCGTCGTAGAGCGTGATGTGCTTGAGCGTCTTGATCTCGACGGTCGCGCCCTGGAGCGGCAGCTCGCCGTCCTTCGGCATCGACATCCACGTGCCGGCCTGCTCGGCCTGGGCCATGCCGAGCTGGGACAGGGCGTCGCCCAGGTGCGTCGCGCGGACCCAGGAGGTGTGCTCGGCGCCGTCGACGATCAGCTTCAGCTGGCGGCCCCGCTCGAGCTTGATGACGCCGCCGTCGCCGACCTCCGCCTGCGGGGAGGGGGACAGCGAGTCGTGCGCGCCGACGGACAGGCCCGCGTCCTCGAGCACCTCGCCGACGGTGTCGCCGAAGGAGTGCACGGTCTGCTGGTGGCCGTCGACGTCGACGGTGATGCTCTTGTTCATCGCCAGCGCGGCCGCGCCGCCGCCGGCGACGCTGATCATGACGCTGAGGACGGCGCCCTTGAGGAAGCGGCGCTTCCAGACCTTGGTGGTCTCGCGGAGACCCTCGTCCAGGGCCGCGCGACGCGCTTCGGGGGAAGCGGTGCGGTCGGCCTCGAACTCGTCCGGGATGACGATGGGCGGCAGGTAGGTCGTCTCGGCGTTGATGAGGCGGATCAGTTCGTCGACGTCGACGTCGATCTCGGCCATCATCGCGTCGGCGTCGGGGCCGAGCGCGGCGAGGATGTCCTGCTGCGTGATGTTCGGGTCGTCGGAGAAGTCGAGCTGGCCGTACGCAGTGTCCGCGAAAGCACGGTCCTCGAAGCCGAATTCGCGGTCGAGGACGGCCGCGGAGCGCGCTCCAGCCTGTCTGCTACCTGTCACCGGGTCGTTCCCTTTCCCAAGGTGCCGTTCGGGGCGGCACCTTTACGTCTGGGCCCTCAGCCGGCGCCATCGTCACGGTTCCAGGCCGTACCGCTCCTGGTTCCGCTTCCCCGACGTGCACTGACGTGACTGTGGGCGTAACAGCCGGCAACTGCTGAGTGCAGTACCGACCGGCACGATCACGGGACAGTAACGGGTCCCGCCGGGTTGCGCAAACACCCCCCGGAGTGTCGTGATCTGGGTCACTCCATCAGGTGGACGAGCCGGGAACCCTGTTGTCGCAATGCGTTCACCCCGATGTGACACTCGGGAGTCGGTACACCCGCTCGGCGGTGGTCCGGACCGATTCGGCGACTTCGTGGACAGCTTCGCCCCTGAGCGCCGCGAGGTGACGGACGGTGTAGGCGGCGCAGTAGGGCTCGTTCGGCCGCCCACGGAACGGGTGGGGGGTCAGAAACGGCGCGTCGGTCTCGACGAGGTACTGCCCCGGCGGGCAGAGCCGCGCCGCCTCGTGGAGCCCCTTCGCGTTCTTGAACGTCACCGTGCCCGCGAAGGAAAGGACATACCCCGCGTCGACGCACTTGCGGGCCATTTCCGCGTCCCCGGAAAAACAATGGAAAATTACGGCATTCGGCGCACCCTCTTCGGCCAGGATGCGCAACACGTCGTCGTGGGCGTCGCGGTCGTGGATCATCAGCGGCTTGTCCAGCCGCTTCGCGAGGTCGATGTGCCAGCGGAACGCCTCCTGCTGGGCGTCGTGCGGCGAGTAGTCCCAGTAGTAGTCGAGGCCGGTCTCGCCGACGGCGACCACGCGGCCGTCCGCGGCCAGCCGCTCCACTTCGGACTTCTCCGCCTCGCCGAACCCCTTGGTCCGGGTCGGGTGGATCGCGACCGCGGCGAAGACGCGCGGGTCCCAGCCCGCCGCCTCGGTGGCCCAGCGGGCCGAGGCGAGGTCGTCCGCGACCGTGACGACGCGGGCGACGCCGGCGCGCTCGGCGCGGTCGACCATGGCCGTGACTTCGGCCGCGGTGACCGCGCCGCACGCGTCGAGATGGGTGTGCGCGTCCACCACCGTCACCGGGAGCCGGTCCGGAACCGGCGGTAGCTCGCGCTTCTCGTCACCCATGCATGCCTTCTTACTCCTTGGTGATCGGCGCCCACTCCGGGCCGGTCTCGCCGAGCGCCGCGTCGAGCTTGGTGAACAGCGGCGACGGCTTCTCCAGGGGCCGGCCCACCTCGATCGGCTTGGACGCCCACTCGGCCTGCTCGGCCGCGTAGTCGCCGGTGAGGATCGGGTTGACCCGGCCGTCGATGTCGAGGTCGTCGACCTGCTTGAGCTCCGGCTGGGCGGCCCAGACGCCGGTGCCGCCGAGGGCCTCGTGCACCTTCTGCGCCGAGTGCGGCAGGAACGGCGTCAGCAGCGTGTTGGCGTCGCTGACGACCTGCAGCGCGGTGTGCAGCACGGTGTCGCGCCGCGCGGGGTCGTCCTTGAGCTTCCACGGCTCCTGGTCGGAGATGTACTTGTTCGCCGCGGTGACGACCTTCATCGCCTCGCCCGCCGCCAGCTTGAACCGGGACCGGGCCAGGTGCGCGCCCGCGGTGTCGAAAGCCTTGCGGGACAACGCCTTCAGCTCTTCGTCGGCCGCCGTCGGCGCCTCCGGGCGCGGGATGGCGCCGACGTTCTTGTGCGCCATCGAGATCGACCGGTTGACGAGGTTGCCCCACTCGTTGGCCAGCTCGAAGTTGGTCCGGCGGACGAACTCGTCCCAGGTGAAGTCGGTGTCCTGGGTCTCCGGGCCGGCGACCGAGATGAAGTACCGCAGCGTGTCCGGGCCGAAGTCGCGCAGGAAGTCCTCGACGTAGATCACGCGCCCGCGCGAGGTCGAGAACTTCGAGCCGCTCATGGTGAGGAACTCGCTGGAGACGATCTCGTCGGGCAGGTGCAGGCGGCCGTACTTGCCCGGCTCGCCACCCTTGTCGCCTTCGCCGTTGTGGCCGAAGAGCAGCGCCGGCCAGATCTGGGCGTGGAAGGTGATGTTGTCCTTGCCCATGAAGTAGTAGGACCGCGCGTCCGGGTTGGTCCACCACTCCTGCCACGCGTCCGGGTTACCCGCCCGGCGGGCCCATTCGACGCTGGCGGAGAAGTACCCGATCACCGCGTCGAACCAGACGTAGAAGCGCTTGAGCGGCTGGTCGCGCCAGCCGTCCAGGGGGATCTTCACGCCCCAGTCGAGGTCGCGGGTGATCGGCCGCGGCCGCATGTCGTCGATCAGGTTCTTGGTGAAGTTGAGGACGTTGGGCCGCCAGTCGGTCTTGGTGGCCAGCCAGTCGCCGAGGGTCTTGGTGAACGCGGGCAGGTCGAGGAAGTAGTGCTCGGTCTCGACGAACTTCGGCGTCTCGCCGTTGATCCGCGACTTCGGGTTGATCAGCTCGGCGGCGTCGAGCTGGTTGCCGCAGTTGTCGCACTGGTCGCCGCGCGCGCCGTCGTACCCGCAGATCGGGCAGGTGCCCTCGACGTAGCGGTCGGGCAGCGTGCGGCCGGTGGACGGGCTGATCGCCCCGCGCGTGGTCTTGGGCACGACGTAGCCGTTGCGGTGCAGCGCCAGGAAGATCTGCTGCGTGACCTCGGCGTGGTTGCCGGTGGTGGTCCGGGTGAACAGGTCGTAGGTCAGCCCGAGGCCCTGCAGGTCGTTCGCGATCTGCAGCGTGTACTTGTCGGCGGTCTGCTGCGGGGTCAGGCCCTCCCGGTCGGCCTGGACGGTGATGGGCGTGCCGTGCTCGTCGGTCCCGGACACCATGAGCACCCGGTTGCCGGCCATTCGCTGGTAGCGGGAGAAGACGTCGGACGGGACGCCGAATCCGGACACGTGGCCGATGTGGCGGGGGCCGTTGGCGTAGGGCCAGGCCACCGCGGTCAACACAGGGGTGCTCATACCTTATTAGCCTACGGAGGGCGTCACGCGCTTTGTCGGGAGGGAGGTCCGGTTGTCGGCGACACGGCTGCTCGTGCTCGGGGTGGTGCGGATGTACGGCCGCGCGCACGGTTACCAGGTGCGGCGCGAGCTGCTGACCTGGTCGGCGGACAAGTGGGCCAACGTCCAGCCGGGCTCGATCTACCACGCGCTGAAGAAGATGACCGCCGAAGACCTCCTGGAGCAGGTCGACGTCGAGCCGGGCGAGGGCGGCCCGGACCGGACCGCCTACCGGCTCACCGCCGAAGGCGAGCAGGAGTACCAGGTCCTGCTGTCGAAGGCGCTGTCCGACCCCCAGCTCAACCACCCCGACCTGTCGGCCGCGATCTCGCTGATGACCACGCTGCCGCGGGCGCGCGTGATCAACCTGCTCCGGCACCGGCTGGTGCACCTGGAGGCCGAGGATCGTCAGGCGGGACTGATGCTCGAAGAGCTGAAGGTGAACATGGGCCTGGGCACGCCCGAGCACGTCGGCGAGCTGTACCGGCTGTGGGGCGGGATCACGAAGGCGAGCCTGACCTGGCTGCAGGGTCTGATCGAGCGGCTCGAAGCGGGCGACTACGTGATGGACGGCGAACCGGGCGAGCCGTTCGGCGAACCACCGGCTGGGTAATCAAGTTTGACTAGCGCATCCTTCTCGGGCACAGTGTGCGCCTCAGCTAGTCAAGCTTGACTACATTCGAGAGGGGTTCTCATGATCACGGCACGCGGTCTCGAGCGGCGGTTCCGCCGCAAGGGCCGCACTGGGGGCGAAGTCCACGCGGTGAAGGGCGTCGACCTCGACGTCGAAGCGGGCGAACTGGTCGGTTTCCTCGGGCCCAACGGCGCCGGGAAGACGACCACGCTCCGCATGCTGACCACGCTGCTGAAGCCGACCGCGGGCACCGCGACCGTCGGCGGCTGCGACCTGCTGGCCGACCCGCTGGGCGTGCGCAAGCGCATCGGCTACGTCGCCCAGGGCGGCGGCAGCGCGCCCGAAAGCAAGGTCGCCGACGAGCTGGAGCTGCAGGGACGGCTCTACCGGATGAGCAAGGCCGACGCGATCGCGCGCGGCGCGGAGCTCGCCGAGCAGCTCGACCTGACCGGCCTGGACCAGCGGCCGACCAAGACGCTCTCGGGCGGCCAGCGACGGCGGCTCGACATCGCGCTCGGGCTGATCCACTCGCCGGGGCTGGTGTTCCTCGACGAGCCGTCGACCGGGCTCGACCCGCAGAGCCGCGCCAACCTGTGGGACCACATCCGCCGGCTGCGCGCCGAGCAGGGCCTCACGGTCTTCCTCACCACCCACTACCTCGACGAGGCGGACGCGCTGTCGGACCGGCTGATCGTGATCGACGACGGCCGGATCGTCGCCGAGGGCACGCCGGACGCGCTGAAGGCGCGCGTCAACGGCGACCGCGTCGAGGTCGGCGTCGAGCCGGAGCAGGCCACGGACGCCGCCGAGATCGCGGGACGGCTCGCGGGGGCGCGGGAGCTGTCCGTCGACGGCGGCGAGGTCCGGTTCCGGGTGCCGCGCGGTGACGTCGCGCTGCCGGAGCTGCTGCGCGCGCTCGACGGGAAGAACATCGCGATGCTGTCGGTCCAGGTGCACCGGCCGACGCTCGACGACGTTTTCCTCACCCTGACCGGACGTTCGCTGCGGGAAGCGGAGGAGGGCACCCGTGCTGCGTGACACCTGGCTGATCTTCCGCCGCGACATGGCCGCGGCACTGCGCAACCCGACCTGGGTGCTGATCGGGCTCATGCAGCCGCTGCTGTACCTGTTCCTGTTCGGACCGCTGATGGTCAAGGCGATGCAGGGGCAGGGCCTGTCCGAAGTGGACGGCTGGATGCTGCTGACGCCGGCGCTGATCGCCCAGCTGGCGCTGTTCGGCAGCTCGTTCGTCGGCTTCGGGCTGCTGGCCGAGTTCCGCTCCGGCGTCGTCGAGCGGTTCCGGGTGACGCCGGTCAGCCGCACCGCGCTACTGCTGGGCAAGGTGCTGGCCAACGCCCTGCAGGCCGTGGTGCAGGCGTTGCTGATCATCGCGCTGGCGTACCTCGTGTTCGACCTCGACGCGCCGCCCGGCGGCGTGCTGCTGTGCCTGGTCATCGTGTTCCTGCTGGCGGTGTCACTGGCATCGTGTTCCTACGCGCTGGCGCTGACGCTGAAGAGCGAGGAGACATTCCCGGCCCTGCTCAACGCGGTGCTCATGCCGCTGCTGCTGCTTTCGGGAATCCTCCTGCCGATCACGGCCGGGGTCGCGCCGAAGTGGCTCTACACGGTTTCCCAGATCAACCCGTTCCGCCACGTCGTGGACGTCGAGCGGAACTCGTTCCGCGGCGACTTCACGATGGACGCGTTGTTCACCGGCGGTGTCGTGGTGCTGGTGATGGCGGTGTTGTCGGTGTGGTGGGGAACACGAACGTTCCACCGCGAAAACGCCTGATCAACCGCGAGTTTGTCACTGCGGGTCCGCCTCCGGCGACGTATGGTGTGCTCTCCACCGACGCGCCGGGGGCGGACCGTGACAGAGCCGGAGAGTGAGCTCGGCATTTCGCTGTCGCACCGCGAGCGCGTGGCCGACTGGCAGGCCGTGCGCGCCGCGCAGACCCGGTTCGTGTCCGTGACCATCAGCGAGAACGTCAACTGGACCAGCTCGGCCGCGGAACATTCGCTGCTCGGCGCGCAGGAGGCCGGGCTGCACGTCGGCGGCCGGCACTACGCGCGGCCCGGCGCGGTCCACGACCAGGCCGAGTTCTTCGTGCGGACGGCGAGCCGGCTCGGCGCGTTCGCCCCCGGATCGCTGGCGCCGACGCTGGAAGTGGCGGCGCCGAGCGTCGACGACCGGTTCATCAAGGCGTGGATCAAGCACGTCCGGCACGCGGCGCGCATCGAGCGGGTGCTGGTCTACGCCGACCACGACTGCTGGGCCCACCGGCTGCACCCGGACCGCTGGGCCGACAGCGAGGTCGTGCTGTGGCTGGCCCGGCACAACGGCATCCCCGGGCGGCCGGGCTGGTTCCACTCGCGGCTCGGCGTGCACCAGCACGCCTTCGCGCCGGACGTGCCGGGCATCGACGGGCCGGTCGAGCAGAACGCCGTCGTGTACCCGTTCACATTGGGCGACTTGCTGCTCTGACGTGTGGTGATATGTCGCCATGCGCGTGACGAGCAGGCCACTCCGGACGGACGTGACGCCGTCGCGCGCGCTTTCGGTGCTGGCCGCGCACGCGGCTTCTCGTGGCCTGCCGCCGCCCGCGATGCTCTCGGGTGACTGGTTCGGGTCGCAGGCCGTCATCGCCCCGTCGCTCACCGTGTCGCCGCGGGGTTTTCCCGCCGCCGCGGAGGTCGACGGCCCGCCCGGCGTGATCGGAGGCGGCTGGTTCGGCTACCTGTCCTACGACCTGGCGGATCCTTCGCGCCGGACGGGATCGCTGCCCGCGGCCGCGTGGGGCTGGGCGGACCACGTGCTGCGGTGGTCCGCTTCCGGGGAGTGCCACCTGGAGTCCCTGGACGGCGGCGGCCCGTCGGTGTCCACAATGGAGTCGTTGCTGACCTCTCCGTCACCCTCGCCGGCGTGGACGGCCGGGCCGCTGCGGCGTCCGCTGCCCTCGGAGCACCGGGATGCGGTCAAGGCGTGCGTGCACGCGATCGAGGCCGGGGAGCTGTTCCAGGCCAACATCTGCAGCCGGTTCACCGGCTCGTTCGCGGGCTCGCCCGCGGCCTTGTTCGCTTCCGGCGTGTCGTCCTTGGCGCCGCGCCGGGCGGCCTTCCTGTCCGGCTCGTGGGGCTCGGTGGTTTCCTTCTCGCCGGAGCTGTTCCTGGCCCGCCACGGGCGTTCCGTGCGCTCGACACCGATCAAGGGCACCCTCCCCCGGCGCGGCCCCGCCGACGACGGGAACGCGCGGCTGCTGCGTCAGTCCACAAAGGACGTGGCGGAGAACGTGATGATCACCGACCTGGTGCGCAACGACCTGGGCCGGGTGTGCGAAGTGGGGTCGGTGACGGTGCCGTCGCTGCTGCGGGTCCGGCCGGCGCCGGGAGTCTGGCACCTGGATTCCACGGTGACGGGCGTTCTGCGCCCCGCGGTCTCGGACGCCGAACTGCTCGACGCGACGTTCCCGCCGGGGTCGGTGACGGGCGCGCCCAAGATCCGCGCGCTGGACCTGATCGCGACGCTGGAGCCGTGCGGCCGCGGTGTCTACACCGGCGCGATCGGCCTGCTGTCCCCGGTGGCGGGGCTGGAGCTGAACGTCGCGATCCGGACGTTCGAGATCGCCGCCGGCTCGATCGCCCTCGGCGTCGGCGGCGGCATCACGGCGGATTCGGACCCGGAGGCGGAGTGGCAGGAGTGCCTCCACAAGGCGGCACCCCTGGAACGCCTACTTGCCGGGGTCGAGCAGTAGCTTGCCGACGGTCTTGCGGGAACGCAGGGCCTCGTGCGCGCCGCGCGCGTCCGACAGCGGGAACTCGCCGCCCGGGATCGCCTTCAGCTTGCCGGCCAGGACCAGGTCGAACAGCTCGTTCAGCGCCGTCGCGAAGACGTTGCCGGGCACGCGGAAGATGTGCGGCAGCCACATGCCGCTGATCGTGGTGCTGTGGCCGAGCAGGTTGCGCAGCTCGACCGGCTTCGGGTTCTCGCGCCCGGCCATGCCGTAGAAGGCCAGCCGCCCGAACGGGGCGAGCGCGGCGATGCTCTGGTCGGTCGTCGTCCCGCCGACCATGTCGAGCACGACGTCGACCCGGCGGCCGTCGTTCGCCTCGATGAGGGCGGCGGTCATGTCCCCGGCGCGGGAGTCGATGGCGACGTCGGCCCCGAGCTCGAGGGCGAGCGCGCGCTTCTCGTCGCTGCTGGCGGTGGCGATCACGCGGCCGGCGCCCCACGCCTTGGCGAGCTGCACGGCGACGGTTCCGACCCCACCGGCGGCGGCGTGCACGACGACGGACTCGCCCGCGGCGAGGTGGGCGTTCTTCTTGAGCAGGATCCACGCGGTCGTGCCCTGGACCAGCATGGACAGCGCGGTGAGGTCGTCGATGCCGTCGGGCACGGGGAAGGTGGTGACCGCCGGGGCGACGGCCTTCTCGGCGTACCCGCCACCGCCGTTGAGCAGCGCGACGACGCGCTTGCCGTCGTGGGTCCCCACGACCTCCCCGCCGGGAACGAGCGGCAGCTTGCTCGGCGCGAGGTAGGAGTTCTCGGCCTGGTGGGTGTCGGCGTAGTTGACGCCGATCCGCTCGACGTCGACGAGGACCTCGCCGGGGCCGGCCACCGGATCGGGCAGCTCGACGGGGGTGAGCACCTCGGGTCCGCCGAACTCGGTCACCTGCACTGCGCGCATGTCGCGTTCCCTCTCCGTCGTGGTTGTGAGACATTCTGACATATGTCTCACGAGTTCGAACTGGCCCGCGACTGGTTCCTGGCCGGCCGCCGGGTGGACATGGGCGAACTGGCGCAGGCACTGTCGATCAGCCGGGCGACCCTGCACCGCCGGGTCGGCTCCCGAGACCGCCTGCTCGGGGAGATCCTGTGGTCGCTGTCGTCGGCGTCGATCACGCGGCTGTGGCCGTCGTGCGTCGGCCGGGGCGCGGCCGGGATCGCCGACTTCGTGAGCGGGTACGTCCGGATCGCGAACGACTCACCGCCGTTCCGCGACTTCCTGCGCCGGGAGCCCGAGCGAGCGTTGCGGCTGCTGACGACCCGCGCAAGCGTTTGCCAGAAGCGGACCACGGAGAAGCTGGCGGCGCTGCTGTCGGGCGAGGTCTCGGCCGGGCGGCTGGATCCGCCGTTGCCGGTGCCGGACCTGGCCTACCTGCTGGTGCGGATCGGCGAGTCGTTCGTGTACACGGACGTGATCACGGGAGACGCGCCGGACGCCTCGAAGGCGCACGCGGCGGTCACGGCGCTGCTCACTTGACCCGCGACGCCAGCACGGCGTCGTAAAGCTCCTTTTTGGACACACCGGCCGCCTCGGCGACCTCCGCCGCCGCGGCCTTGAGCCGCTCGCCGGACGCCACTCGGGCCGAGACCTCTTCCACCAGGTCGGCCACCGAAACCGAGCGCGGCACCGCTCCGGAGAGGACCACCGTGATCTCCCCGCGGACGCCCTCCGAAGCCCACTCCGCGAGCGACGACAGCGTCCCCCGCTTCACCTCTTCGTACGTCTTGGTCAGCTCCCGGCACACCGCGGCCCGTCGGTCACCGCCCAGCACGGACACCGCGTCCGCCAGCAGCGACCCCAGCCGGTGCGGGGACTCGAAGAACACCGCCGTCCGCGGCTCGTCGCGCAACGACGAAAGCCACTTGGACCGCTCGCCCGGCTTGCGCGGCGCGAAGCCCTCGAAACAGAAGCGGTCACACGGCAAACCGGACAACGCGAGCGCCGTCGTCACCGCGGACGGGCCCGGCAGGCACGTCACCGGCAGATCTTCCTCGACGCACGCCGCCACCAGGCGGAAGCCCGGGTCGGACACGCTGGGCATGCCGGCGTCCGTCACCAGCACCACCGTCTCGCCCCCGCGCAACGCCTCGAGCAGCCCGGGCAAGCGCGCCGTCTCGACGTCCTCGTAGAAGCTCACCACCCGGCCGCGCGGGGTCACCTCCAGCGCGGACGCCAGCGAGCGCAGCCGCCGCGTGTCCTCGGCCGCGATGACGTCGGCTTCCGCCAAGGCCGAAGCCAGCCGCGGCGAGGCGTCGCGGACGTCGCCGAGCGGGGTGGCAGCGAGGATGAGACGGCCCTGGGTCACCCGGCCAGCCTAGGCTGATCAGCGGATCCGGACGACGGACGCCCCGGCCCGCCCGTAGGATCGCCCCCGTGACCGCCGTGCTGACCCGTCCCGACGACGAAAGCGTCCGGCCGGACCCGGCCGAAGCGCTCCGGCCGCCCACCGATCGCGAGCTGACGCTGCTCGGCCGCGGCATGCCGGCCGACCGGCTGCGCGGGTGGGTCGTCACGATCGTGCTGACCGTCATCGGCGGCATCGTCCGCCTGCAGAACCTCGGCGTCCCGACCGACAAGGGCAGCCCGGTCTTCGACGAGAAGCACTACGTGCCGCAGGCCTGGCAGGTGCTGCGCAACGGCGGTTACGAGGACAACTACGGCTACGAACTGGTCGTCCACCCGCCGCTGGCGAAGCAGCTGATCGCGATCGGCGAATGGCTGTTCGGCTACAACGGCTGGGGCTGGCGGATCATGCCCGCGCTGGCCGGCACGCTGATGGTGCTGCTGGTCGTCCGCATCGCCCGCCGGCTCACCCGCTCGACGCTGCTCGGCGGCATCGCCGGCATCCTGGTGATCAGCGACGGCGTGCTGCACCTGCAGTCGCGCATGGGCATGCTCGACATCTTCATCGCGCTGTTCGTGCTCGCCGCGTTCGCCTGCCTGCTCGTCGACCGCGACCAGGTGCGCGAGCGGCTCGCGACGGCGGTCCGCGAGGGCTGGGTCAACGAGTCCGTGTGGGGCCCCAAGCTCGGGTTCCGCTGGTGGCGGTTCGCGACCGGGCTGATGATCGGGCTCACCTTCGGCGTCAAGTGGTCGGCGCTGTACTACATCGTCGCGTTCGGCCTGCTCTGCGTCGGCTTCGACGTCGCGGCGCGGCGCGCGGCCGGCGTCGAGCGGCCCTGGCTGGGCACGATCCGCCGTGACGTGCTGCCCGCGCTGTGGGCGATCCTGGTCATCCCGTTCCTGATGTACCTCGCCGCGTACTGGGCGTGGTTCGCCAGCGAAACGGCGACCGACCGGCACTACACCGAGATCAAGGACATCGCGCCCGGCTTCTGGTCGTGGATGCCGCCGGCGCTGCGCTCGCTCGGCGACTACACGGCGAACGTCCTGCACTTCCACGAAACGCTGCTGACACCCAAGGACAGCCCGCACCCGTGGGAGTCGAAGCCGTGGACGTGGCCGATGGGCCTGCGCCCGATGCTGTACAGCTACGACGGCGAGGTCACCGGCTGCGGCGAGGCCCGCTGCATCAGCGCGACGATGCTGATCGGCACGCCGGCGATGTGGTGGCTGGCGATCCCGATGCTCGGCTGGGCGGCGTGGCGCTCGATCTTCCGCGCGGACTGGCGCTACGCGGCGGTGCTGGTGGGCTACCTGGGCGGGTACGTCTTCTGGTTCACGAACATCGACCGCCAGATGTACTTCTTCTACGCGACCCCGCTGGCGGCGTTCCTGGTCCTCGGGCTGACGTTGTGCCTGGGCCAGATCCTGGGCAGCGCCCGCCGCGGCTTCGAGCGACGCGGGACGGGCCTGCTGGTGGTGTCGCTGTACGTCGGCCTGGTGGTGGCGAACTTCGCCTGGCTGTGGCCGATCCTGAACGGCGTCGCGATCACCAGCGGCCACTGGGAAGCCGAACGCTGGCTCCCCTCCTGGCGGTGAGCCCGGCGTAAAGCGCCCCAATGTGGCATTGGGTGCGTTGAACGCACCCAATGTGGCGTTCGGTGCGTTGAACGCACCCAACGCCACATTGGGGTGTTGGGGACGGTGGGTCAGCCGGCGAAGTACGTGCCCGGCGTCATCCCGACAGCGCGCCGGAAGGCCGCGACGAACGCGCTCGCGGAGCTGTAGCCCACCCGGTGGGCCACCGTCTCCAACGGCGTGCCCTGGGCCAGGAACGGCAGTGCCGCCCGCAGCCGCACCTGGGTGCGCCACGTCCCGAACGGCATCCGGCACTCGCGGACGAAGATCCGTGCCAACGTCCGTTCCCCGGCGCCGACGTCGCGGCCGAACTCGGCCAGGCCGCGCGGGTCCGCCGGGTTCGCCAGCAACGCCGCTTCCACGTCCCTGGCCCGCGGGTCCACCGGCGAGGGCACCACGATCGGCACCACGTCCAGGGGTTCCAGCAGGTCGAACGCCACGGCTTCGGCGCGCAGCCGGGCCGCCCGTGCGACGCCGTCGCCGGTCAGGTACTCCAGCAGCTCGCGCAGCAGCGGGCGGACGACGACCATCCGCGGCGTGGGCCACGACACCGGGGACAACTCCGGATGGGCGTAGATGCCCCGCAGAGCCGCCCGGCCGAGCGCGCCCGTGCGGTGCCGGACGCCGGCCGGCATCCAAAGGGCTCGCGTCGGGGGCAGCACCCACGCCGCGTCGCCCGACTTGACGGCGACGACCCCGCTCGCCGACCACACCAGCTGGTGCACCGGGTGCTCGTGCCACGGGAACCAGGTGCCGGCGGGCAGGTCGAACGCGCCGAGCAGCATGGCACCGTATTGGCCGTTTGGCGACATCGGTTGGCAGCGTATCGGCTACCGGTCACGCACGCGCGGAAATAGCGTCGACGTCATGCCGATGAACCTCATCCACCGGAAGTTCTGCAGCTCCGAGAAGTGGGCGTCGATGGTCGCCGGGGTACTGCCAGGCTGGCTCGCGAAGCACGATCTGGGGGACGACGTCCTCGAGATCGGTCCCGGCTTCGGCGCCACCACGAAGGTGCTGCTCGACGTCGTCCCGAAGCTGACGGTCCTGGAAATCGACCCCGCCTCGACCGAGCTGCTGCGGGCGAAGTTCGGCGGCCACGCCGACGTCCACGAGGGCAGCGGCGCCGAAATGCCGTTCGGGGAAAACCGCTTCTCCGCGGTGGTCTGCTTCACGATGCTGCACCACGTCCCGACCGCCGAACTGCAGGACGCGATCTTCGCCGAGGCCGCCCGCGTGCTCCGGCCGGGCGGCCGGTTCTGCGGCACCGACAGCCAGCTCAGCTTCGGCTTCCGGCTGCTGCACATCGGCGACACGATGAACGTGGTCGACGCCGACGGCCTCCCGGCGCGGCTCGAGAAGGCCGGCTTCGAGCACGTCAAAGTGAAGGCACGACCGAAGCAACTGGTCGACTTCGAAGCCGTCAAGCCCGGTCAGCGGTGAGGCTGGCGCGGCACCACCCGGGTCACCGGGCCGTCCGGGGACTTGCCCGCCCGCGACAGCCAGCCCTCGACCTCACGCCGTACCGCGTTCAACGTCGGACGGCGGCGCGGCTCGGGGTCCAGGGACGCCGCCAGGAGCCGGGCGTGCGCGCTGCGCTGGGGCAGCCGGGTCACCGGTTCGGCGCGGGCCGCGGCCATCAGCGCGGCCATCGGCGTCTCGCGGGTGCC
This sequence comes from Amycolatopsis sp. NPDC021455, assembly GCF_040640995.1. Lineage (NCBI taxonomy): Bacteria > Bacillati > Actinomycetota > Actinomycetes > Pseudonocardiales > Pseudonocardiaceae > Amycolatopsis > Amycolatopsis sp. NPDC021455. The sequence continues at coordinate 27,298 of NZ_JBFACT010000021.1, forward strand.
GCGCGGCGGCTGGCCGGACAGCGCGTAGCTGATCGTCGCCGCCAGCTGCCACGCGTCGGACGCCGGTGACGCCACCGCGCCCATCGCCTGCTCCGGGGCGACGAAGTCGGGCGTGCCGATCATCATCCCGGTGGCCGTCATCTTGGAGTCGCCCTGGCTGCGGGCGATGCCGAAGTCGATCAGGTGGGCCAGGCCGCTCGGGTCCAGCACGATGTTCGACGGCTTGATGTCGCGGTGCAGGACGCCCTTCTCGTGCGCCGCGGCGAGCGCGCCCGCCATCGTCGCCCACAGCCGGCCCGCGGCGATGTCGTCGAGCGGGCCCTGCCCGTCGACCAGCTCGGCCAGCGGGCGGCCTTCCAGGTACTCCATCACCAGCGCGAGCCCGTCCGGCTCCTCGACCAGGTCGTACACCTTCACGCAGTTCGGGTGGCTGACCACGGCGAGCGCGCGGGCCTCGCGCTGCATGCGCTCGGCGGTGTCGCGGTCCGGCGCGTGCGCGATCTTCAGCGCGACCGTGCGGTTGAGCTGGGTGTCGACGGCCTGCCACACGGTGCCGAAACCGCCCGCGCCGAGCTGCTTCATCCGCCGGTAGCGGCTGCCGCCGGCGTTGCGCGAGCCGGGCGGCGCCGGGATCGGGCCGGGTGCCGCGGCGAGGGCGCCGGCCATCGGCGGCTCGGGCGCGGAGGCCAGTGCGGTCTTCGGGTACGGCTTGTTGATCGGCGGGGGCGGCGGTGGTGGCGGGGTCGGGCGCGGCTGGACCTGCGACTGAGGCGGCCGGTGCGGCTCGGGTTCACGGCGCGGCGGCTCGTCCGACCGGTCCGACCGGTTGATCACCGACCACGGCGGCGGGCCGACCATCGCGACCGGCATCAGGCCCAGCACGCTGACCGGCAGGAAACCCAGCCAGAAGTGCAGCGCGGTGTTGGCCTCCATGCCGACGCTGAACACGAGCAGCAGGGCGAACGGGATCCAGAAGAACCGCGACGGCCACTTGGGGCCGCGGCGGAAGGCCGTGCGGCCCTGCAGCATCACGAAGAACAGCGAGCCCGCGCCGAGGACGATGAACGCCAGCAGGTAGACGAAGAACGGGATCTCCTTCCCGCTCTGCGAGGACAGCACGTCGAAGACGGTCTGGCCGCCGCCCAGGTACTCCGTCTGCTTGCCCACCCAGCAGCCGCCGCCGCTGTTGAGCGTGCTCAGTTCCGTCGGGCTCAGGCCGGTCTTCGCGCCCGAGAACGCCGCCTGGTAGACGCCCGACACGCCGTTCGCCAGCAGCCACGGCAGGATCAGCGCGCTGAACAGGCCGATCGCGCCGAACACCGACAGCGTCGTGGCGTCGTAGCGGTTGCCGGTGCCCTTCCGGATGATCGACACGACGACCGCGCCGATCGGCGGGATCAGCGCGACGAGCGCGCCGGCCGCACTCGTGGCCCACACCCAGTCGCCGGGGCAGAAACCCGGGCCGAACAAGGTATGGGCTAGCGAGAGCAACGCGCTCGCGAGTCCGTTCACCGCCGGGCTCCCCTCACTGTGCGTGTTCACATCGTGGTCGTAACGCCGCTTTTGCCTGCGGTCCAGCTTAGGACGCTCCCGGCCGCCGTGAGGTTGCCGGGTCTTCCCCGCCCGGAATCCGGCACGGCCGCCGCTCCCGCGCCATGATGGGCATCGGCGGGACGTTCGACGCGAAGGAGCGGGTCATGGGCGCGTACTCCGAAGCCTACCGGCGAAGCCTGGCCGAGCCGGACGCGTTCTGGCTGGCCGCGGCCGGGTCGATCAGCTGGACGAAGCCGCCGGAGCGGGCCCTCGACGACTCGAACCCGCCCTTCTTCCGGTGGTTCCCGGACGCCGAGCTGAACACGTCGTACAACGCCCTGGACCGGCACGTCGAGGCCGGTCGCGGCGACCAGGCCGCGCTGATCTGGGACTCTCCCGTGACCGGACGGCAACGCACCTACACCTACGAGGAACTGCGCGACACGGTCGCGCGTTTCGCCGGTGCGCTCAGCTCGCTGGGGGTCACGAAGGGTGACCGGGTGATCGTCTACCTGCCGATGGTGCCGGAGGCGGCGATCGCGATGCTGGCCTGCGCGCGGATCGGCGCCGTGCACTCGGTCGTCTTCGGCGGGTTCGCGCCCAAGGAGCTGGCCGCGCGGATCGAGGACGCGAAACCCAAGGTGATCCTCGCGGCGTCCTGCGGCATCGAGCCGAAGCGGGTGGTCGAGTACCAGCCGATCATCGAAGCCGCGCTCGGGATGACCGGGCACCAGCCGGACCACGTCGTCGTGCTGCAGCGCGAGCAGGCCCCGGCCGTGCTTACCGGGCGCGACCTCGACTGGCGCGAGCTCGCGGCCGGCGCCGACCCCGCCGATCCCGTGCCGGTGGCGGCGACCGACCCGCTGTACATCCTCTACACGTCGGGGACGACCGGAAAGCCGAAGGGCGTCGTGCGGGACACCGGCGGCCACGCCGTCGCGCTCGCCTACTCGATGGAGGCGGTCTACGACGTCCACGCCGGCGACGTCTGGTGGACGGCGTCCGACGTCGGCTGGGTCGTCGGGCACTCCTACATCGTCTACGCGCCGCTGCTGGTGGGGGCGACCTCGGTGATGTACGAAGGCAAGCCCGTCGGAACCCCCGACGCGGGCGCGTTCTGGCGGGTCATCGCCGAGCACGGCGTCCAGGCGCTGTTCACCGCGCCGACCGCGCTGCGGGCCATCAAGAAGGTCGACCCGGACGCCCGCGAGCTGGAGAAGTACGACCTCAAGGCGTTCCGGACGCTGTTCATGGCCGGCGAGCGGCTCGACCCGGAGACCTACCACTGGGCGCACGAGCACCTCGGCACGCCGGTGATCGACCACTGGTGGCAGACCGAGACCGGCTGGCCGATCGCCGCCAACCCCCGCGGCCTCGAGCCGATGGCCGTCAAGGCCGGGTCCGCGACCAAGCCCGTCCCCGGCTGGGACGTCCGGATCCTCGACCAGGCCGGCGACGAGCTGCCGGCCGGACGCGAAGGCGCCATCACGGTGAAGCTGCCGCTGCCGCCGGGATCGCTGCCGACGTTGTGGGGCGACGACGACCGGTACCGCGAGGCCTACCTCTCCCGCTACGAGGGCCACTACCTGACCGGCGACTCGGGTTACTTCGACGAAGACGGCTACCTGTTCGTCATGGGGCGGACCGACGACGTCATCAACGTCGCCGGGCACCGGCTGTCCACCGGGTCGATGGAGGCGGTGCTGGCCGCGCACCCGGCGGTCGCCGAGTGCGCGGTGATCGGCGTCGCCGACCAGCTCAAGGGCCAGCTGCCGCGCGGGTTCGTGGTGCTGAAGGCGGGCGCGGACATCGCCGCGGAGCAGCTGCGCGACGAGCTGGTGGCCATGGTGCGCCGGGACATCGGCCCGGTCGCCGCGTTCCGTGATGTGTCCATTGTGGACGCGCTGCCGAAGACGCGGTCCGGCAAGATCCTGCGCAAGACGATGCGTGCGATCGCCGACGGCCGCGACGAGCCCGTGCCCTCCACGATCGAGGACCCGGGCGTCCTGGACGCGCTCCGCTCGGCCCTGCGCGGCTGAAAGTCCGTGAAGGCCCCCTTACCGGCTCTTATGGCCGGGAAGGAGGCCTTCACGGACTTGGGCGCTCCCCTTCGTAAGGGACTGTTCCAAATGGCGGGGTTGGTCTGTACCTTTGGGAGGAGTCCCCGACCGGAGGTGCCCTGATGCGCTTGTCCAGAGCCGTTGTGACCGCGGCCGTCGTGAGTCTCACCGCCGTCGGCCTGCCCGCGTCGGCCGGGGCGGCGCCAGCCGCGCCGGAACGCAGTGTGACCGATGTCGTCCCGGCGCCGGTGTCGGCGAAGGCCGACCCGAAGGGCGGCTTCCGGCTCACGCCGGCCACCGTGATCAGCGCCGGCCGCGGTGCCGGCCAGGTCGCGGACTACCTGCGCGGCCTGCTGCGCCCGGCCACCGGCTACCCGCTGCCGGTCGTGCCCCACGCGGCCGGCCTGCCCGCGATCTCGCTCGAACTGGGCCACGACCCGCGGATCGGCACCGAGGGTTACCAGCTGAAGGTCGCGCGCGACGGCGTCACGCTGAAGGCCAACACCGCGGACGGGCTCTTCGAAGGCGTGCAGTCGCTGCGGCAGCTGCTGCCGTCGGCGATCGAGGCCAAGCGCGTGCAGCACCGGACGTGGACCGTCGCGGGCGGCACGATCCTCGACTACCCGCGCTTCGCCGAGCGCGGCGCGATGCTCGACGTCGCCCGGCACTTCTTCCGCCCCGACCAGGTGAAGCTGTACATCGATCAGATCGCCCAGTACAAGGTCAACACGCTGCACCTGCACCTGGCCGACGACCAGGGCTGGCGCATCGAGATCAAGAGCTGGCCGAAGCTGGCGACGGTCGGCGGCAAGACCGCCGTCGACGGCGACCCGGGCGGCTACTACACGCAGGCGCAGTACCGGGAAATCGTCGCGTACGCGGCTTCGCGGCACATCACGGTGATCCCGGAGATCGACATGCCGGGCCACACGAACGCGGCGCAGTCGACCTACGCCGAGCTGAACTGCGACGGCAAGGCCGTCCCGCCGCGGACCGACACCGAGGTCGGCTACAGCTCGCTGTGCATCTCCTCGCCGATCACCTACAAGTTCGTCGACGACGTCGTGCGCGAGCTGGCGGCCCTCACCCCCGGCCCGTACCTGCACATCGGCGGCGACGAGGCGCACGCGACGCCGCCCGCGGACTACCTGACCTTCGAGCGGAAGGTGCAGCCGATCGTCGCCAAGTACGGCAAGAAGATCACCGGCTGGCACGAAATCGCGAAGACGAACCCGCCCTCGTCCGCGGTCCCGCAGTACTGGGACTTCGGCGGCGACAACCCGGACGTCGCGGCGGCAGCGGCGCGCGGCAACAAGATCCTCATGTCGCCGGCGAACTACGCGTACCTCGACATGAAGTACAACCCGCAGACGCCGCTCGGCCAGGACTGGGCCGCGCTGATCGAGGTCAAGGACGGCTACAGCTGGGACCCGGCAACACTGGTCACCGGCGTCGGCGAGAACCAGGTCGCGGGCGTCGAAGCGCCGCTGTGGACCGAGACGATCCGGACCAGTGACGACATCGAGTACATGGCGTTCCCGCGGCTGCCGGGGATCGCCGAGATCGGCTGGTCGCCCAAGGCGTCGCACGACTGGGACGCCTACCGCGCCCGCCTCGCGAAGCAGAGCCCGCGCTGGGTGCTGCAGGGGATCGACTTCTACCGCTCCCCGCAGGTCGACTGGAAGTAACCCCGGGTACGGGCCCGGCCGTCAACCGGCGAGCCGGGCCCGCCACCGGTCCACAGTGGACTGGACACCGTCGCGATAGGACGCCGAAAGCGCCTTCGTGGCCAGGATCCGCTCCGCCAGGGCGAGGGCCGCGTCGAGGTGCTCGGCGGGCAGCCGCCCGAAGTTCGTGAACGCGACCAGGTGCACCTCCTCGACGGTCGGCGCGTCGGCCCGTTCCACCAGCTCGATCGCGCCCGACGTCGGCACCGTGCCGGGCCGCAGCACCCGCAGGTACCAGCCGCTGCGCGCGGAGTCGATCATCGCCGGGCCGACGTCCTTGCGGCCGGTCTTCATCGCCAGCTTGAAACACGGCTGCCGCGGCTGCGAGACCTGCACCAGCGCGTCACCCCAGGCCCAGACGTCGCCGATCCGCACGCCGGCTTCCGTCGCGCCGGTCACGGAGACGTTCTCGCCGAACCCGCCGGGCTCGACGTCGAAGCCGTCCGCGGCCCAGGCCGGGTAGTGCTCGGCGGGGTAGACGTAGACGGCCTTGTCGACACCGCCGTGCACCTTCAGGTCCGCCTGCCGGTCGCCGTCGAGGTTCAGCTCGGTCAGCGCCAGCTCCGGCGCGGTCACGCGCGCCTTCGTGATCGCGCTCAGCACCGGCCGCTCGCGGCGGTACCCCAGCACGCTCGGTTCTCCCACGTAGACACCCGCCAGCTCCATCCCTCGAAGCTAACACGCCGGTCCCGTCATTTTTCCGGCTTCGCGGGCCGGACCAGCGAGACGAGCAACGCCGTGAAGCGCGTCACCGTCAGCGAAAGCGCCCGGCCGGCCATCGTCTGCACCTGCGCTTCCCGCTGGCGGAAGGCGGGATCGTCGAGGTGGACATAGGCGACGCCCTCCGCGGCGGCGTCCCCGTCGACGTCCCCGAGCCCGCCGACCAGCGAGACCCCGCCCCCTTGGCGGACGAACTCGTAGAGCGGCGCGAGCTCGTCGCACTCCAGCACCCGCCGGACGGCGAGGTTGCCGATCCGGGCGGCGATGTCGAACAGCTCGCGCAGGCTCTGGCCGGTGGTCGGCACCGCGACCGGGTACGCGCACAGCTCGGCCAGGCTCACCCGGTCGCGGCCGGCCAGCTCGTGCCCGACCGGCACGATCGCGTACACCGGCACGACGACGGCGCTTTCCACGCGCACGCCGTGCAGCGGACCGGTCGCGTAGGTGACGGCGACGTCCGCCTCGCCGTCGAGCACGCGCCGCGTCGCCTCGTCGCGCCGGACGACGTCGACGTGGAACGCCACCTCGGGGTGGTCATGCCGGAACTGCGCGATCGCGCGCGGCACGACCCGCCAGGCGAAGCCTTCCGAACAAGCCACGGTGATCGAGCGGGCCTGCAGCCCGCGTCCGGTGCGCAGCTCGCCGAGCAGCGCCGCCGACTCCGCCTCGCTGCGGCGGACGTGGTCGAGCAGCAGGTTCCCGGCGTCGGTCGGGATCATGCCGCGCGGGTGCCGGACGAACAGCGGCACGCCGATCGCGGCTTCGAGCTTGGTGATCTGGCGACTGATCGCCGACGGCGCCACCGTCAGCGCGACGGCGGCCTCGGACACCGAACCGGTGCGGGCGACCTCGAGGAAGTAGGTCAGTCCCGTGGGCAGCAGGCGCATCGATCCTCCCGGTTTGCCTTCATGAGAACGCACGGCGGCCAAAACGGCAATGGTCACTCACCCGGCACCGCCTTACGCTTTCCCGAACACGACCCGGGAGGCCCCGTGATCCCTGCCGAACTGATCGCGAAAGCACAGGCCGAAGTCGATTCCGGCGCGTTCTTCGCCGAACTCGCCACACTCGTGCGATACCCGACGGTGAGCGATGCTCCCGAAGGCCGCGTTGCCATCAAGGCATACCTGGACGAAGTCCTCACGCCTCGGCTCGAGGCGCTCGGTTGCGCGGTCGAGACGTACCCCAACCCGGACCCGGCGGGCGGCCCGTTCCTGGTCGGCACCCGCGTGGAGTCGCCCGAGCTGCCGACGCTGCTCTGCTACGGCCACGCCGACGTCGTCGGGGAGGCCGGGCCGTGGAGCGAAGGCCGGGATCCATGGACGCTGACCGCGGAGGGCGACCGCTGGTACGGCCGCGGCACCGCCGACAACAAGGGCCAGCACCTGGTCAACCTCACGGCGTTGCGCCTGCTGCTGGCCGAAAAGGGATCGCTGGGCTTCAACCTGAAGTTCCTGTTCGAGACGGGCGAGGAGATCGGCTCACCGGGCCTGACCGAGTTCGCCGAAGCGCACCGGGATCTGCTGCGCGCCGACGTCCTCATCGCCTCCGACGGTCCACGCCTCGACGCGGCGACGCCGACGTTGTTCCTCGGCGCGCGCGGCAGCGTCCGGATCGCCCTCGACGTCGACCTGCGCCCGGACGCGTACCACTCCGGGAACTGGGGCGGCATCCTGCGCAACCCGGCGACGACGCTGGCCGCGGCCATCGCGAGCCTGGTCGACGGCCACGGCCGCATCCAGGTCCCCGAACTGCTCCCGCCGGAACTGCCGGACACCGTCCGCGCGACGCTCGAAGGCGTCGTCGTCGCGAACACGCCGGGCGATCCGGTACCGGACGAGGGCTGGGGCGACCCGCGGCTGACCGCCGCCGAACGGCTCTACGGCTGGAACACCCTCGAGGTCCTCTCCCTCGGCGCGGCGGACGTCGACCGCCCGGTCAACGCGATCCCCGGCCGCGCCCGCGCGGTGCTGCAGCTGCGATACGTCGTGGGCACCGACGTCGACGGGATCGCCGAGGCGATCACGAAACACCTTGCCGCACAAGGGCTACCGATGGTCGAAGTGACGGTCGACGGCAACTTCCGGGCCAGCCGTACTCCGGTCGACGACCCGTGGGCCGGCTGGGCGAAGTCCACATTGGACGAAGTCGCCGGGAAGCCGGCCGTGCTCCTGCCGAACTTCGGCGGCGGCCTGCCCAACCACGTCTTCACCGACGTCCTCGGGCTGCCGACGCTGTGGCTGCCGCACTCCTACCCCGGCTGCCTGCAGCACGCGCCGGACGAGCACCTGCTCGCGTCCGTCGCCCGCGAAGGCGTCGTGCTCGCGACGGCACTCTTCCACGCCCTCGGAGAGCGTCGATGACCGAGACGCAGATCCGGCCCCGCGTCACCGACCGGCGCGCGATCGCCGCGGCGACCATCGGCAACGCGCTCGAGTGGTTCGACCTCATCGCGTACACGGCCATGGCGGCCTACATCGGCAAGACGTTCTTCCCCGGCGGCAACGCCGCTGTCCAGCTGGTGCAGGCGTACGCCGTCTTCGGGATCACCTTCCTGATCCGCCCGCTCGGCGGCCTCGTGCTAGGCGCGTACGCGGACCGGCACGGGCGTAAGAAGGCCCTCGTCCTGACGATCCGGCTGATGGTGCTCGGCACCCTCCTGCTGGTGCTCCTGCCCGGCTACGCCCAGATCGGGATCCTGGCGCCGCTCGGCGTGATCGTCGCGCGACTGGTCCAGGGGTTCGCCGCGGGCGGCGAGTTCGGGGCCGCGACGTCGTTCCTGATCGAACAGGACAACCGGCGCAAGGGCTTCCTCGGCAGCTTCCAGTTCGCGAGCCAGGGCCTTTCGACACTGCTGTCGGCCGGGTTCGCGGCCGGGCTGACCGCGGTGCTGAGCGACGACGCGATGACGTCGTGGGGCTGGCGGGTCCCGTTCGCCTTCGGGCTGCTCATCGGCCCGATCGGCTGGTACATCCGCCGGCACGTCGACGAATCGCCCGCCACCCCCGCGGACAAGGCGCCGGTCCGGGAGCTGTTCCGCCACCACTGGGGCGGCTTGCTGATCGCCGGCGGCGCGCTGGTCGTGTCGACGTCGCTGAACTTCATCCTTCAGTCGCTGCCCGCCTTCGCGATCAAGAGCCTCGGCATCAACCCCTCGCTTTCGTTCGTGGCGCTGCTGATCACCGGCGTCGTGCTCACCCTCGGCACCCCGGTGGCGGGCCTGCTCGCCGACCGCCACGGCCGGATCCGGCTCATGGCCGGCTCCGCCGTGCTGATCGGCATGAGCGCGGTGCCGCTCTACGTCTGGGTCACGAAGGCGCCGTCGTTCCTGACGTTGACGATCGCGATGGCGATCCTGGGGGTGCTGAAGGCCGCGTACTTCGGTGCCCTGCCGTCGGTGATGGCCGACGCGTTCCCGCCGCACACCCGGGCGACCGGGCTCTCGTTCGGCTACAACGCGACGGTCGGCATCTTCGGCGGCTTCACCCCGACGGTCGCGGCGACCCTGATCGCCACGACCGGGTCGCCGGTCTCGCCGGGGTACTACCTCGTGCTGACGGCGTGCCTGAGCGTCGCCGCCCTGGTCGTCGCCCACCGCCGACGGGGAATCAACTGAGGGCGGCCGACTCTTCGCCGGTGAGCAGGCGGGAGCGGATCAGGAAGCGCACGCCTTCCGGCGCCTCCAAGGAGAATCCGCTCCCGCGGCCGGGGACGACGTCGATCGTCAGGTGCGTGTGCTTCCAGTACTCGAACTGCGGCCCGGACATCCAGACCGGCACGTCGTCGATGCCGTCGACCACCAGGGAGCCGAGCCGCACGTCCGAAGCGCCGACCCGGAATTCGCCTGCCGGGTAGCACATCGGGGCACTCCCGTCGCAGCAGCCGCCGGACTGGTGGAACATCACCGGCCCGTGACTCGACACCAGCCGCCGCAGCAGGTCCGCGGCGGCCGGCGTCAGGTCCACCCGCGACGTCATCAGAAGAACCCGAGCGCCTGGTCCGAATAGGACACGAGCATGTTCTTCGTCTGCTGGTAGTGGTCCAGCATCATCTTGTGCGTCTCGCGGCCGATGCCGGACGCCTTGTAGCCGCCGAAGGCCGCGTGCGCCGGGTAGGCGTGGTAGTTGTTCACCCACACGCGGCCCGCCTGGATGTCGCGGCCGGCGCGGTAGGCGACGTTGCCGTCCCGCGACCAGACCCCGGCGCCGAGGCCGTACAGCGTGTCGTTGGCGATCTTCAGCGCGTCGGCGTAGTCGTCGAACTTCGTCACCGACACCACCGGGCCGAAGATCTCCTCCTGGAAGATCCGCATCTTGTTGTCGCCGGCGAACACCGTCGGCTCGACGTAGTAGCCGCCGGACAGCTCGCCGCCGAGGTCGCTGCGCGAGCCGCCGGTGAGGATCTCCGCACCCTCCTGCTTGCCGATGTCGATGTAGGACAGGATCTTCTCGAGCTGGTCGTTGGAGGCCTGCGCGCCGATCATCGTCTCGGTGTCGAGCGGGTTGCCCTGCTTGATCTTCCGCACCCGCGAAACGGCGTCGCCGAGGAACTTGTCGTAGATGCCGGACTGGATCAGCGCCCGCGACGGGCAGGTGCACACCTCGCCCTGGTTCAGCGCGAAGAGCGTGAAACCCTCCAGCGCCTTGTCGTAGAAGGAGTCGTTCCGCGCGGCGACGTCGTCGAAGAAGATGTTCGGGCTCTTGCCGCCGAGCTCGACCGTCACCGGGATGATGTTCTCGCTGGCGTACTGCAGGATCAGCCGCCCGGTGGTCGTCTCGCCGGTGAACGCGATCTTGCGCACCCGGTTGCTCGACGCCAGCGGCTTGCCCGCCTCGACGCCGAAGCCGTTGACGATGTTGACCACGCCCGGCGGGATGAGGTCGCCGATGATCGACATCAGCAGGTGGATCGACGCCGGGGTCTGCTCGGCCGGCTTGAGCACGACGGCGTTGCCGGCGGCCAGCGCCGGGGCGAGCTTCCAGACCGCCATCAGGATCGGGAAGTTCCACGGGATGATCTGGCCGACCACGCCGAGCGGCTCGTGGAAGTGGTAGGCGACGGTGTCCTGGTCGATCTGGGAGATGCCGCCCTCCTGGGCGCGCAGGGCGCCGGCGAAGTAGCGGAAGTGGTCGATGGCGAGGGGGATGTCGGCGGCGAGGGTCTCGCGGACCGGCTTGCCGTTCTCCCAGGACTCGGCGACCGCGATCTTCTCGAGGTTCTGCTCCATCCGGTCGGCGATCTTGAGGAGGACGTTCGCGCGTTCCTCGATGGACGTCCGCCCCCACGCCGGCGCCGCGCCGTGTGCCGCGTCGAGCGCCTTCTCGACGTCCTCGGCGTCGCCGCGGGCGATCTCGGTGAACGTCTTCCCGGTGACCGGCGTGGGGTTCTCGAAGTACCGGCCGCTCGACGGCGGCACGTACTCGCCGCCGATGTAGTGGTCGTAGCGCGGTGCGTAGCCGACGACGCTGCCTTCGGTGTTCGGTGCGGCGTACTGGACCATCTTCCCTGCCTCGTTGCTCGGAGTGACGGGTTGGGACGAAGGTAGGTCCGGCAACGTTGCACGCGCGTTGCACCGCGATGAGCGGGCTATCTACGCTGGTGGACGTGGCAGAGTCGCCCGAACCCGAGCTGCTGCGCGACCCCGAGTCGTACGCGCGGTTACTGGAGCACGTCCGCGAGGCCGTGCTCCAGGGCGTTCCCGGGCCCCGGCTGCCACGCTCCGTGGTGTCCGACTCGTGGAGCCGTTCGCTCGCCGCCAGCGTCGACCCCGACGACGGCGAGGCCCCGTTCGTCTACGCGTCGGACGACCTCACGTCACTGCGCGAGACCCACCCGCTGGCGCCGGTGCTGCCGGTGCTGCGGCAGATGCTGGTGAGCATCGCCGACGACGCCGAGCACCTGATGATCGTGACCGACGCGGACGGCCTGATCCTGTGGCGGGAGGGCGCGGCGGGCCAGCTGCTGCGCGGCGACCGCGTGGGCCTCACCGAGGGCACGCGCTGGAGCGAAGCCGCGATCGGCACGAACGCCATGGGCACGGCGCTGGCCACCGGCGAACCGGTGCAGATCTACTCGGCCGAGCACCTGGTCCGGCGCTACCACACGTGGACGTGCGCGGCGGCGCCCGTGCGCGACCCCGAGACCGGCGTGCTGCTCGGGTCGATCGACGTCAGCGGGCCGCTGCGCACGGTCCACCCGGCGATGCTCGCGCTGGTCACGGCGACCGCGCAGCTCGCGGAGGGGCAGCTGCGGGCCCGGCTGGCGGTCCGCGACGAGCGCCTGCGCCGGGTCAACATGCCGCACCTGGAGGCCCTGCGCGGCCGCCCCGGCGCGCTGCTCTCGCCGGCCGGCCGGGTCCTGGCCGCCCAGTCGTGCCCGCTTCCGTCCACAGTGGACGTCCGTCGGGCCGGCGGGACGATCGCGCTGCCGGACGGCCGCCTCGCCACGGTGGAACCCCTGTCCGAGGGCTACCTGCTCCGGCTGTCGTCCGCACCGGGGACCCACCGCGCCCGGCTGAGCCTCGAGTACCTGTCCGACGGCGCCCATTCGACCACTGTGGACGGTCGCGAAGTGCCGTTGACGTTGCGGCACGCGGAAATCCTGACCTTGCTGACCCTGCACCCGAGCGGCCTCTCGGCCGAGCGGCTGGCGTTGCAGCTCTACGGCGAGACCGGCAACCCGGTGACGGTCCGCGCGGAGATCCACCGGCTGCGCTCCCAGCTGGGCGCGTCGGTGGTGCAGACGCGCCCGTACCGGCTGGCCGCCGACGTCGACGCGGACTTCCTCCGGGCCCGGCGGGATCTGCGCACCGGCTCGCCGGCCGCGGTCCTGCGCGCCTTCCGCGGCCCGCTGCTCCCGGAGTCCGAAGCCCCGGCGATCCGCGAGGAACGCGAGACGCTGACGGCCCAGGTGCGCCAGGTCGCGCTGAACAGCGCCGACCCGGCGGTGCTGTGGTCGTTCTGGGAGACCGACTGCGGGACGGACGACCTCGCGGTGCTGGACGCGCTCCTGGCCACCCTCCCGGCGGCCGACCCGCGACGGGCCGCCGTGACGGCCCACCGCGGCCGGCTCACCTGAGCCCTCAGGGTTCGAGGTCGGCCACGCCCCGGCCGGTCACCATGTCGAACGGCACGGAAGCCTGGTCGTGGACGATCACCCACCCGGCCCCGGTCTTCCGGAAGACGAAGGTGGCCCGCACCCACATCCCGGCCACGGCCTCCCCGGTCGGCAGCGTGCCGCTGACCCGCCCGAAGCCGTGCCCGACGGCCAGGCCGGCGCCCACCGTGACGGTCAGGTCCCGCAGCTCGTAGTCCACCTTCTCGAAGATGGTGAACACCTTCGCCCAGTTCTTCAGCTTCGCGTCGACCCCGACGTGCTGCAGCGGCGGTTCGACGTCGAAGGACACGACGTCCGGCGCGTAGACCCCGCGCAGTGCCTCGAGATCCTTGGCCCGGAGCGCTTCGACGACCTCGTCGAGCCGGCCCCTGACCGCGGCTTCGGCGTCCCCGCCCCGCAGCGGCGCCAGCGCCGTGCTCCAGGCGACGACGTGGTCGAGCAGCATGTCCAGCGCGGCGAGCTGGTGGTCACCCGGCTTGAAGACCGTGCGGCTCTCGAACTCCGTCGCCAAGGGCAGCGTGACCTGCGGAGCCACGTCGGCGATCTGCAGCGCTCCGCAGACCAGCCGCAGCTGCTCGACCGAGCGGGCGCCACCCACGCCGCCGTACGAGACGAACCCGGCCGCCTTGGTGTTCCATTCGACGTGCACGTGGTCCATGGCGTTCTTGAGCACGCCGGGAACGGAGTGGTTGTACTCCGGCGTGACGAACACGAACCCGTCACGGGCGGCGACGGTCGCGGCCCAGGCCCGGGTGCGCTCGTCCTCGTACCGGCCCGAGAAGCCCGGTGGCTCCTCGAGGTGCGGCAGCGGGTGGTCGCGCAGGTCGATCAGCCGGAACTCGGCGTCACCCCGCCGCGCCGCCCGCTCGTGGACCCAGCGGGCCACCTGGTCCCCGACGCGGCCGGGACGGGTGCTGCCGAGCACGATTCCGATCTTCATCTTCGTTCTCCCCTGTTCGGTGGGCTTCGACCGGTACGACGAAACGGCCCGCCGAGATGTCAGGACCTGACGTTCGGGAAGGCTGTGTCGTCGGAGGAGTCATGACAACGCCATCGGAACCGGTCGTCGGCGAACGACGTCACCTGCTCAACCTCGCCTACCGGCTGCTCGGCTCGCTGGCCGAAGCCGAGGACGCCGTCCAGGAGACCTACGCGCGCTGGTACGGCCTCACGCCGGAGCAGCGGGACGCCATCGCCTCGCCAGGCGCCTGGCTGACGACGGTCGCCGGCCGTGTCTGCCTGGACCTGCTCGGTTCGGCGCGGGTCCGGCGCGAGCGGTACGTGGGCGAGTGGCTGCCCGAGCCGCTGCCCGACCAGAACGACCCGGCCGACCGGATCACCCTGGACGAATCCGTCACCATGGCCTTCCTCGTCGCGCTCGAAGCGATGACCCCGGCCCAGCGCGTCGCGCTCGTCCTGCACGACGTCTTCGGCTACTCCTTCGCCGAAGTTGCGGAGATCACCGGCCGCACCCAGGCGGCGTGCCGCGAACTGGCCTCGTCGGGCCGCCGCCGGATCCGCGCGGCACGGCCGCTGACTCCGGTTGCCCGGCAGGCGGACCTGGTCAAGGACTTCAAGCAGGCCTGGGAAGCGGGCGACATCGACGCCCTCGTCGGCCTCCTCGACCCCGGCGCGACCCTCACCGCGGACGGCGGCGGTGTCGTCCGCGCCGCGCTGCACCCGATCGAAGGCGGCGAGCTGGTCGCGCGGTACGTGGCCGACCTCGCGTCCTTCGGCGAGCTGACGCTCGTCGAGCGCACGGTCAACGGCTCTCCCGGGCTGGTACTCCAGCGCGGGGACGAACTCGCCGCCGTGTACGCGTTCGACATCGCCGACGACCGGATCACGCGGATCTGGGCGATGCGGAACCCGGAGAAGCTGCGGCCCTGGCTCGGGTGAACCCGAAGTAGACACCGTCTACCTCAGTTTGATAGACAGTGTCTACCAGGTGAACCACGGGTTACGGAGATCGGGATGAGCTACCACCGTTTCGTCGTCCTCGGCGACAGCTGCGCCGAGGGCCTCGACGACCCGTACCCCGGGGAAGACCACTACCGCGGCTGGGCCGACTTCGTCGCCGCGCGGCTGGCCGAGGACGAACCGGGGTTCCGCTACGCCAACCTCGCCGTCCGCGGGCGGCGGCTCGACCAGATCGTCCCCGAGCAGATCCCGGCGGCCACGAAGCTCGAGCCCGACCTGGTCGCCCTCTTCGGCGGCGGCAACGACGTCATGAGCCGCGGCTGGGACGCGCGCACGGTCAGCCGCCGGGTCGACGCCGCCGTCCGCGCGTGCACCGAAATCTCGCCGGTCGTCGTCACCTTCACCCTCAGCGACGTCTCCCGCCGGATGCCGCTCGGCGGCCGGATGCGGCCGCGGATCGTCGCGCTCAACGACGCCATCCGCGAAGCGGCCGTCAGCCACGGTGCCCTGCTCATCGACCTGTGGCCCGACCCGGCCGTCACCGACTCGCGGTACTTCGGCGCCGACCGCCTCCACCTGTCCGCCCACGGGCACCGCCGGCTCGCCGCCTACGTCCTCGCCTGCCTCGGCCTCGACCACGACCCGGCGTGGCTCGCGCCGTTGCCCGGGGTCGCGGCCGGGCACGGCTGGCGCGCCGACGTTCACTGGCTGCTCCGCGAAGTCCTGCCGGTCGCGGTGACGCGCACCCGTAACCGGCTGATCGGCCGCCAGCCCGGCGACGGCTTCCTCCCGAAGCGCCCGGACCTGCTCCCCATGACCCGGGACGAGGCGTGGGCACCCGGCAACGCCTGATCACGACGGCGTCGGAGCTGCTCGCCGAGGAGGGCGTCGGCGCGGTCACGCTGCGCGGGATCGCCAAGGCCGCCGGCGTCTCGCACGGCGCGCCGCTACGGCATTTCTCCGGTCGTGCGGAGTTGCTGTCCGCCGTCGCCACCCTGGGGTTCACCCAGTTGCTCGAGCTCCGGGCGAGCCTGCCGGACGGCGGCCCGCGCGAACGGCTCGTCGCCGCCTGCCACGGCTATGTCGGCTTCGCCCTGCGGAACCCGGCGATGTTCGAGCTGATGTTCCGCCGCGACCTGATCGACCCGGACGAGCCCGCGCTCCGGGCCGCGAGCAGCGCGGTGTTCGACGAGTTCGCGGCCCTGGTCGCCGCCGCGCAAACGCCCGCGGACACCGACCCGCGGCTGGTCGCCGCGTCGCTCTGGGCGGCGCTGCACGGCCTCGCCCAGCTGTGGTTGTGGGGCGGATTGGCCGGGGCGAGCTTCGCGCCGTCGCCCGAAGCGGCGCTGGCCGTCACGCTCGACGCGTACCTGCGACACGCTCCCCCCATCCGGACGGCGAACACCTGAACCAATATCGTCGACGCCGACGGTGCACCCCACGTCCGGCCGGGCGCGCCGGGCCCGACCAGGAGAGGGGGGCCATGTCCGAGTCAGATCCGCAGCTCGAGCGCATCCGCAAGCTGCTGGCCAAGGCCGAGGACCCGGCGGTCACCGAGGCGGAAGCAGAGGCGTACAACCAGAAAGCCGCCGAGCTCGTCGCGCGGTACGGCATCGACCAAGCGATGCTCGCGGCGTCGGGGGCGAGCGCGGACGAACTCGGCACGCTGACGATCCCGATGAACGACCCGTACAGCCGGGACAAGGCGAGCCTGCTCACCTCGGTCGCGTACCCGCTGCGGTGCCGGACGCTGCTGCACCGCCGCGGCCAGAAGGTCGAAAGCGTCACGGTGTTCGGGTTCCGCTCCGACATCGGCCGGGTGGAGCTGCTGTTCACCAGCCTGCTGCTGCAGGCCGGCACGCAGCTGACCCGCGTCCGGCCCGGCGGTCTGTTCCCCGGCGAGTCGCTGGCCGCCTACCGGCGGACGTGGCTGCACGGCTTCGCCCGCGCGGTGCACGAGCGGCTTTCCCGCGCGGAACAGGAAGCGGTCCGCACGGCGGCGCCGGGCGAGCGCTCGGCGGAACTGGTGGTCCGCGACCGCGCGCAGCTGGTGCAGCAGGCGTTCGACGCGGAGTACGGCGGCCTGCGCGCGGCCGCGCCGCGGCTGCTGTCCGGCAGCGGCTACTTCGACGGCCACGACGCCGGTTCCAAGGCGAACCTCGACCCCTCCGCGCTGACCCGCCGTCGCAAGGCCCTGCGCTGAACTTCGCCCGGTTGCCGCTATCCGGGAATTGATCTTTTCCGCTTCACTGGGCGGATGCGCGTCGTCGATCTCGCCGGTCGTCCCGATCTCCTCGAACCCGCGCTGAACCTCGGCGACGTCGGCGGGCAGTTCATCTACCAGGGCGCCAGCGGCCGGATGATCACCGGCGAGCGGTTCGTGCGGCATTGGGCGAAGTACTTCCTGATCGCACTGGACGACGACGGCGTGCCGATCGCCCGCGCCCTGTCGGTCCCGCTGGCGTATCCGGCGCCGGACCGCACCGAGCTCCCCGACCACGGCTGGGACCAGGCGATCGAGTGGGCGGCGCAGGACGTGATGGACGGCCGCGCGCCGAACGCGTTGTGCGCGCTGGAAGTCGTCATCGCGCCGCACCTGCGGGGCACCGGCCTGTCCGCACCGATGTTGAAGGCGTTGAAGGCGCGGGCCGCGGAAACGGGCCTGCGCAAGCTGATCGTCTCGGTGCGGCCGATCGGCAAGGAGGCCGAGCCCGCGGTCCCCATGCCGGAGTACGCGGCCCGCCGCCGGTCCGACGGGCTGCTCGCCGACCGCTGGCTGCGCACCCACGAGCGGCTGGGCGCCCGTGTCGTCAAGGTGTGTCCGTTCGCGGTGACGCTGGCCGGTTCGCTGGCCGACTGGCGCGAGTGGACCGGCGTGAAGCTCGAGGACGGCGAGAACTTCATCCCGGGCGGCATCGCCCCGGTGACCGCGTCGACCGCCTACGACACGGCGACGTACGTCGAGCCGAACGTCTGGATGGAACACCCGATGTGATCTCCGGGATCACCCTGATACCCACCCGCGGCGGCACCTGCTAACTTTTGTTGGCATGTGGACCGGCGACGAGCTCCTGCGGCAGCTGGGCGCGCTGGGCAACCCGCACCGGCTGCGGATCGTCGCGGCCCTGCGGGCCGAGCGCACCTACGTCAGCAAGCTCGCCCGCGAGCTGCGGATCAGCCGCGCGCTCCTGCAGGTCCACCTGCGCAAGCTCGAAGCCGCCGGCCTGGTCACCGCCAGCTTCGAGGTCGGCGAAGACGGGAAGACGCTGCGGTTCTACGAGCTCACCGCGTTCTCCGTCGTGCTGACGCCGGAGACGATCGCGGCCGCCGTGCCGACGCTGACCACACCGGAATCCGTTCACGGAAACGCGGACGGCGAGGAGGGACGGACATGAACTGGCACCAGTGGCAGGAGGTCCTCGGCGTCGTCGGGATCTTCGTCCTGATCACCGTCGTGCTTTCGATCGCGATCGTGCAGCTCGCCTCGACCTGGCGTGCCAAGGCGAAGCTGGCGCGGGAGCACGAATACCGCTCGCTGGCCGAGAAAGCCGTCCGGACGCAGGAAGAGACCGAACGGCAGCTGCGGGACGTCCAGGACCGCCTGCGGTCCATCGAACGCGTGCTCAAGGAGGTCGACTGACCGGCTGACTGACTGACTGACTGACGGCCCTGGGCCGCCGAGCGGCAACTCGACGGCCCAGGAGGAAGAAGCACCCACTCGCCCGAGGGCGAGCGCTCATCGGATCACTCCTTCACGGAAGGACTTTAGTTCATGCTGCCCGCGAAACCCCCAGTGGTCGAAAGCGTCACGAACTGGTCGCTGCGGCACCGCGCCGCCGCGATCCTCGGCTGGCTGGCGCTCGTCGCGCTGGCCTGGGCCGTCGGCGCGTTCGCCCCCGGCACCGACGCCCGGTCGACCCCCGCCGGCGACGCCGGCACCGGCCAAGCCGTCCTCGACCGCCAGTCCACCCGCGAACCGTTCTGGGAGAACGTTCTCGTCCAGCCCCGGTCCCCGGCGGCCACGGCCGACCTCGTGAGCACGTTGACGACGTCGGGCGCGGTCGCGGATGTCCGTTCCCAGGTCTCCGCCGACGGCCGGTCGGAGCTGGTCACCTTCCGGATCACCGGCACCGGTACCGAAATCCGGTCACACCTGGCGACGGCGACCGCGGCCGTCGGCACGGTCGCCGCCCGCCACCCCGGCATCCGGCTGGCGCAGGCCGGCGACCTCAGCGTGTCCGGCGCGGTCGACCAGAGCATCAAGGAGGACATCAAGCGTTCGGAAACGCGCTCGCTGCCGCTCACCGTGCTGATCCTGCTGCTGGTGTTCGGTTCGCTGGTCGCGGCGGCGGTCCCGGTGCTCCTGGCGGGCACCACGGTGTTCGCGGCCTTCGGCATTCTGTCCGTTGTGGACAATGGGGTTCCGGTCAACAGCGCCACTTCCGCGATCACGTTGCTGATCGGCATGGCGGTCGGCGTCGACTACTCGCTGTTCTTCCTGCGCCGCGCCCGGGAGGAACGCGCTCACGGCGTCGACGAGTCGATCCGGATCGCGGCACGCACGTCCGGGCACGTCATCGTCGTGTCGGGCCTGACGGTCGTGCTGTGCGTGACCGGCCTGCTGTTCACCGGCCTCGACAACCTCCGCGGCCTGACCGTGGGCACGGTCCTCGTCGTCGGGCTGGCCGTCCTGGCCGCGGTGACCGTGCTGCCCGCGACGCTCTCCCTGCTCGGCCACCGCGTCGACGGGGGCCGGATCCCGTGGCTGGGCCGGCGGCGGACGCGCTCTCGGTTCTGGGCCGCCGTGGCCGGCGTCGTCACCCGGAAGCCCGCGCTGTGGAGCGGGATCGCCACCGCGGTGCTGGTGCTGCTCACCCTGCCCGCGCTGGGAATCCGGCTGCAGGACCCGGCACCGACCGAGAGCCTGCCACGCAGTGTCCCGGTGATCGACGCGGCCACGCGGATGCAGGAAGCGTTCCCCGGCATCACGATGCCCGCGCACGTCGTCCTCTGGAACACCCGCGGCGGCCCGGTCGACACGCCCGCGGTGCGGCAGGCGATCGCCGCGCTCACCGCGGAAACCCCGAAACCGGCCGTGGTCGTCCCGGTGGACCAGGCACTCGTCGTCCGGATCCCGCTCGGCGGCACCGGCAACGACGAAACGGCGAGCCGCACGCTCACGACGTTGCGCGAAACCCTGCTGCCGCGAACGGTCGGACGCGTCGACGGCGTGGGGTACGCAGTGGCGGGCCGGACCGCCGAAGCCCACGACTTCACCGCGCAGACGCTCGCCCGGGCACCGCTCGTCGTCGGCTTCATCCTGCTGCTCGCCTTCGTGCTGCTGCTCGTGGTGTTCCGCTCGGTCGCGGTGCCGGTGGTGTCGATCCTGCTCAACCTGCTGTCGGTCGGTGCGGCCTACGGCGTGCTCACGCTCGTGTTCCAGGACGGTTTTCTCGCGCCACTCCTGGGTTTCACGCCCTACGGCGGCGTGCTCGGCTGGCTGCCGATGTTCCTGTTCGTGCTGCTGTTCGGGCTGAGCACCGACTACCACGTGTTCATCCTCAGCCGGATTCGCGAGCGGCGGCGTTCGGGCGTTCCGGCGCGGCAGGCGATCGTCGACGGCACCGCGAGCAGTTCCGGCGTGGTCACGAGCGCCGCGCTGATCATGACCGGGGTGTTCAGCGTCTTCCTGAGCCTCGCGGCGATCGAGTACAAGATGCTGGGTCTCGGCATGGCGTTCGCGGTGCTGCTCGACGCGACGCTCGTCCGTGGTGTGCTGCTGCCGGCCTCGTTGTCGCTGTTCGGGGAACGGCTCTGGCCCGCTCAGGTGCCGGCGAACTGCCCGGCCAGCTCGCCCGGCGGCCTCGCGATCCCGAAGTAGTCGCCGGTGGCCAGGTCGGCGCCGGCCGTGCGCCACCAGTCGGCCTGGTCCTCGGTGTGGATGCCGTCGACGACGAGCGTCGCGCCGACCTGCCGGACCAGCGGGACGAGCGCGCCGAGGAACGTCGAGTCCGACCACGCCTGCCACTCGGCGAGCCGCCGGTCGACGCGCACGATGTCCACCGGCAGGTCCTCGATCGCGCGCAGGTCGTCGGGCCCGAGCCCGAACTCGTCGAGCATGACGTGGACGCCGAGGTCGGCCAACGCCATGACGTTCTCCAGCACGCCCGACACCGGCAGCGCGCCGACCGGGACGCCGAGCATCAGCTGCTCCGGCGGCAGGCCGGTGTCGGCCAGCAGCCGCGTCACGCGCGTGCCGAGCGCGTCGTCCGACACCTGGTGCCCGGTCAGGCCGGCGAGCATCGGGAGGCCGAACCCCGCGCGCTGGCGCCACCATTCGCCCTGACGGCTCGCCGCGCGCAGCAGCCAGTCCCCGAGCGGCAGCACGAGCCCGGTCGACTCGGCGAGCTCCACGCAGCACTCGTGCGAAAGCGCCTTGTCGTCCGGCCGGTCCCAGTGCAGGCGGGCTTCGAGGCCGGCGGTGGCGCCGTCCTCGAGCCGGGCCACCGGCCGGTACCGCACGCTGATCTCGCCGTGCTCCCACGCGCCGGCCATGCCGACGGCCCGCGCCTGCGTCCGCCGGTCGTGGGCGTCGGCTTCCCGGTCGAACATCTTCCACTGGCCGCGCCGCCGCGCCTTGGCGCGCCGCAGCGTCTGGTCCGCCTGCCGCAGCAGCTCCAGCGGGTCGATGCCCTTCGCCGGCCGGTGCACCACGCCCGCGCTGGCCGACAGCGCGAGCCCGTGCCCGTCGACGAAGAACGGCTCGGCGAGCTCGTCGTTGATCGCGCGCACGATCGTGTCGATGTCGGGGGTGGTTTCGGTGTTCTCGACCAGGATGCCGAACTCGTCGCTGTGGAACCGCGCGATCATGGCCTTCTCCCGGGCCATCACGGCTTTCAGGCGCTGCGCGAAGTGCACCAGCAGCTGCTCGCCGACGCGGCGGCCGAGGCTGTTGCAGACCATGCCGAACGCGTCGAGGTCGACGTGGAACAGCGTGACGCCGTACACCGGGTCGGCGCGCCGCAGCGCCGCCTCCAGGTGGGTGCCGAAGTACTGGCGGTTCGGCAGCCCGGTGAGGACGTCGTGCAGGGCCTGGCGGCTCAGCTCACCCTGCAGCAGCATCAGCTCGGTGCCGTCCTCGATGACGAAGACGAAGTGACCGGGGCAGTCTTCGGCGTCGCGCAGCAGCGACGCGGTGAGCGAGATGCGGGCGACGTCGCCGTCCTTGCGCAGCAGCCGCTGGGACTGCCGGATCCGGTCCTTGCCGCCGTCGATCAACGCGTCCATCGCGTCACGGAGCACCTCGTAGGTGTCCGGGTGCACGACGTCGGTCAGCAGGGTCCCGGTCAGCTCCCCGTCCGGGTGGCCGAGCATCTCGGCCAGCGCCGCGTTCGCCCGCACGATCCGGCCGTCGAGGGCGACCAGCGCGATGCCGCTCGCCGACGACGTCACCACCTCGTCGAAGCGCGCTTCGCTCTGCTTGAGGTTCCACTGCGCGTCCCGCACCGCCTTGAGCAGCGCCAGGTGCATGATCTCCTGCTGGTCGAGGACGCTGCGTTCGTGCGCGAGCAGGAACCCGCACGAGAGCGCTCCCAGCGCGAGCACGATGCGTTCGGTGAGGCGGTCCGCCGACTGGAGTTCGGGCAGTGACGGCAGCCCCTTGCCCAGGACGTCGAGCGTGCACCGCAGTCCCCGCTCGCCGACGTAGCCGAGCGTCACCAGCCGCGCGCCGATCCGCTCGGCGGCCGTCCTGTCCGCGGACCCGCGCTGCAGGCTGTCGACCAGCGTGTCGAGCAGGTCGCGCAGTTCCCGGTCGAGCTCCTCCCGGCTCAGCGAAACGACCGTCACGCCGCTGAGCAGGTAGGCCCATTTCCGCGCGAGCACGGTCCGCCCGCGGTCCTCCTCGGGACGCGTGGGCTGCGGTTCCGGCAGTTTGTCGATCATCGGCATGCGTGGCGCCCGCTCAGCTCTTCCGGCCGATTCCGGCGTAAACCAGCATGTTCATCGCGGCCGCGTCGGCGATATCGGCCGGCCCGGACGGCCGCCATTCCCCGCAGCCGACCAAGCCCGGTTCGACGAGTTCGAATCCCGCGAAAAGCGCGGAAACCTGGGCGTGCGTCCGCAGGGTCACCTGATCGGGACTCCGGCTCTCTTTGATCACCTCGGCCGCTTCGCCGAGTTTCCGGCCCTGGTGGTCGCCGCTGACATGGGTCATCGCGAAGAAACTGCCGGGGGCGAGCGCCGCGCGGTACCGCCCGACGAGTTCCAGCGGACCGGATTCGTCCGGGACCCAGTGCATCATGAGCAGCATCAGCAGGCCCAGCGGTTCGTCGAGGTCGATCAGCTCCCGGACCTGCGGCGAGTCGAGGATCTTTTCCGGGTCCCGCATGTCGGCCTGCACGATCGCCGCGCGGTCGTTGCCCGCGAGCATCAGTTCGCTGTGCGCGACCGCGACCGGGTCGCGGTCGACGTACACGACCCGGCAGTCCGGGTCCTGCGCCTGGGCCACCTCGTGGACGTTCGCCACCGTCGGGATCCCCGAGCCGATGTCGAGGAACTGCCGGATCCCCTGTCCGGTCATGAACCGCACCGCGCGGCCGAGGAACGCGCGGCTCACGCGCGCGGAGTCACGCAGGCCGGGCATCGTGCGTTCGATCTGCTCGCCCACCGCACGGTCGACGGCGAAGTTGTGGCCGCCGCCGAGCATGAAGTCGTAAAGGCGGGCGATGCTCGGCACCGAGATATCGACACCCGCCGGTACCCATTCCGGTGATCGTGTCACGAAGAACACCTTCTCGTCTGATCGGACCGGAAAGAGCTTAGCGATTCCCCACGGATCGGCTACTGCGCCATATGCGTGAGCCCGCACCACCCGATCGGGCACTGTCCCGTTCGCCCGGACGCGCCTACCGTAGACCGTCTCCTTGGGAATCCACGCAATGACCCGAACGAATGGCTCAATCGAGGAGTCCGCATGAGCGTCCCGGTCGCGCCGGGCCGGTGGCCTTTTCTCGGGCACACTCCGGCACTGCTGCGGCAACGCTTCGCGTTCACCAACTCATTGCACGAACACGGCGAGATCGTAAAACTTTACCTCGGGCCGTCGCCCGTCTACTTCGTCGCGAGCCCGCGACTGGTCCACGAAGTGCTGGTCACCGAGGGACCGAAGTTCCGCAAGGGCGCCATGTTCGACAAGTTCCGGCCGTTCGTCGGAAATGGCTTGGTGCTTTCGAACGGGGACTTCCACCTGCGGCAGCGACGGCTGATGCAGCCGGCGTTCCACCGCGACCGCCTGGCCGCCTACGCGGAGATCATGCGACGCGCGGCGGCCGGCCTGAGCGGCACGTGGCGAGCCGGTGAAGTGCGAATGGTCGAAGCGGATATGCAGGGTCTCGCGGTGACGATCGTCGGCGAGGCCCTGTTCTCGACCGACCTGGGCAAAGAGGCGATCGCCGAGGCCCGCCGTTCGATTTTCGTGATCATCCAGCAGGGAATGATCCGCGCGTTGTCCCCGAAGTTCGTGGAAAAGCTCCCGGTTCCCGGGAACCGGCGGTTCGACGAGGCCATCGCGCGGATGCAGGGAATCGTGGTCGAGGTGATCCGCGACTGGCGGCGCGAGAGCACCGACCGCGGCGACCTGCTTTCGACGTTGCTGCTGGCGGGCATGACCGACGAGCAGGCGCGGGACGAAGTGCTCACCCTGCTCACGGCCGGCATCGAGACGACCGCGCTCGCGCTGGCCTGGACGTTCCACGAGCTCGGCGAGCACCCGGAAGTGGAAGCACGGGTGCACGCCGAAATCGACGAGGTGCTGGGCGGCCGCCCGGTCACCGTCGACGACCTCCCCCGGCTGACCTACGTCCGGCAGGTGGTCGACGAGGTGCTGCGGCGGTACGCGCTGTGGATGCTGATGCGCCGCACCCTCACCGAAGTCGACCTCGGCGGGGTGCGCCTCCCGGAGGGCGCCGAGGTGATCGTCAGCCCGCTCGCGCTCCACCACGACCCCGCGTCCTTCGCCGACCCGGACCGGTTCGATCCCGGCCGCTGGGCGCCGGAGCGGGCCACCGACGTGCCGAAGGGCGCGTTCGTCCCGTTCGGGGCGGGCAACCGGCAATGCATCGGGAACCGCTTCGCCCAGAACGAAATCGTCATCACGGTGGCCACGGTGGCCGCGCGCTGGCGGCTGGTCCCGATCCCGGGCCGGCCGGTGCGCGTGAAGTTCACCTCCGCCGCCTACCCCGAAAGCCTGCCGATGACGGCAGTCCCCCGCTAGCTGGAGGTCGTTCTCCTTGTCCCGCCCACGTTTTTGTGCTGCCGTTTTCCTGTTGCTGGCGGCACTATTCACCCCTGCCCCGGCCGCCGCGGCCACGAGCTGCGAAGACCTGAACGTCCCGGTGACGGTGGCCCTGCTCCCGCAGACGATGCACGGCCGCCTGTGCGCGCCGCCCCAGGCGTCGACGGTGGTGGTCCTGATCCCGGGCGGCACGTACAACGCGTCCTATTGGGACATCGGCTACACACCGGAGATCCGGTCGTTCCGCCTGGCGATGAACCAGGCGGGCGTGGCGACGCTGGCCTTGGACCGCCTGGGCACGGGCAGCAGTTCGAAGCCGTTGAGCACGCTGCTGAGCGCCTCGGTCCAGGCCACGGCGGCGCACCAGGTGATCCAGTCGGTGCGACCCCGGTTCGCGAAGGTGGTCGTCGGCGGCCACTCGATCGGGGCGGCGATGGCGATGATCGAGGCCGGCCGCTACCACGACGTCGACGGCGTGCTGGTCACGGGCATGACGCACCGGATGAACCTGGTCTCGGTGATCCCGACGCTGGCCCAGATGATGCCGGCCCCGCTGGATCCGAACCTCCCCGGCCGCGACGCGGGCTACCTGACCACCGACCCGGGCACCCGCTACGCGGCGTTCCACACCCCGGGCCCGTACGACGACGCGGCGATGGCGTACGACGAGTCCACAAAGGACGTCTTCGCGGCGACGGAGGCAGTGGACAGCCTGACCCTGACGACGGTGGTCACCCCGGCATCCCAGCAGATCACGGCCCCGGTCCTGCTGGTGGTCGGCAACGACCCGAACTTCTGCGGAACCCTGGGCAGCGACTGCTCGTCCCCGGAAGCCCTGCGCGCCTCGGAGGCCCCGTTCTTCGGCACGCCGAACCTCCAAACGTACATCCTGAACGGCTACGGCCACGCGATCGACTACGCCCCCGACGCCCCGGACTACTTCGGAGTGACGGCCGGCTGGCTGAAGTCCCTGTCATGAGGGAAGCGACCGAGGCAGCCCGAACGCCGACAGCATGCTGTTCTCGAAGCGGGTCATGGCGCTGATCCGGTCGCCCGCGAGGGTCAGGACGTACAGGCCGGTCCCGTGGCGGACGCCGCTGGGACCGGCCAGGTAGGCGCCGAACGCCGGCTGGCCGTTGGCACGCGTCGGCACCAGGGCGAACCTGCGGCCCGCGTCGAAGATGGCACCGCAGAAGCGGCCGACGACGTCCCGGCCCTGGTACTCCAGCGGCAGCGGCGGCATGGACATGAAGACGTCGTCGGTCAGCAGCGCCACCAGCGCGTCGACGTCGGCGGTCTCCCAGGCACGCACGAAGGCCGCCACGACCTCGTTCTCCGCTGGCGATGCGACGGCGGGAGGTGGTTCGGGCGACCGGTTGCGCCGCAGGGTCGCCCGGGCCCGCTTGAGCGCGCTCTTGACCGAGTCGACGGTCGTGTCGAGCATGCCGGCCACCTCGCTCGCCGGGAAACCGAGGACGTCACGCAGGATCAGCACGGCGAGCTGGCGAGGCGGCAGGGCCTGCAACGCGGTGACGAAAGCGAGTGAGATGGATTCGGCCTGCTCGTACCGGGCCTCCGGGCCGAGTGGCACCTGGATCGCCCCGTCGAGCAGGGCGTCCGGATAGGGTTCCAGCCAGACGATCTCACCGAGCCGGGTCGGCTCCGGCGGTTCCACGCCGGGGATGTCCCACACCGTGGCCGGCCGCCGGCCGGCCGAGCGCAGCGTGCTCAGGCACCGGTTGGTGGCGATCCGGTAGAGCCAGGTGCGGAGCGAGGCACGGCCGTCGAACCCGCCGAGACCTCGCCAGGCCGACACCAGGGTGTCCTGGAGGGCGTCCTCGGCGTCCTGGAACGAGCCGAGCATCCGGTAGCAGTGCACTTGCAGCTCGCGCCGGTGCGGCTCGGTCAGCGCCTGGAACGCGTCGTCGTCCCCGGCCCGCGCCCGGCTGATCAGGTCTGTTTCCACTGGCACCACCTTTCCATCGGGTACGGACGCCGGCCGCGGCTCAAAGGGGGCGCGACCCCTTTTCCGGTTTCGCGGCGTCCGTATCGCCGGCTGTCGAGAAGCGAAGGAGAACCGCCATGGGAAAGATCGTGATCAGCGAAACCGTATCGCTCGACGGGGTGTTCCAGGACCCGGTGGGCGCCGGGGGCTTCCGGTTCGCCGGCTGGTTCGACCAGCTCACGGACGCGGACCGCCAGGCGTGGGCCAAGGCCGGGTTCGAGGAGGCGATGGGCGCGGAAGCGTTGCTGATGGGCCGCCGCACCTACGAGTGGTTGGTCGCGCGAGGCTGGGCGTCCCGCGACGGCGACTGGCCGGACCGGTTGCGTGCGCTGCCGAAGTACGTCGTGTCGTCGACGCTGGAAGACCTCACGTGGGCCAATTCGACGGTCCTCGAGGGCGACGTCATGAAGCTGAAGCAGCAGGTGGACGGCGAGATAGTCGTCTACGGCAGCGGCCGGCTCGTGCAGTCACTGATCGAGCGCGACATCTTCGACGAGCTGCGGCTGATCGTGTGCCCGTTCGCGCTCGGCGAGGGCGAGCGCCCGGTCGAGCGCCGGAAACCCCTGCGCCTGACGGACAGCCGCATCATCGGGGACAGCCTCGTAAGCCTGACGTATCGGCCCTGAACACCGATTCCTTTCCGCGGCGGCGACGGTCTACCCGCTCGACGACACCGCCGAGCAGAAAGCAGATGGCCGTGAGCATTCCCACCACCATGCGCGCCCTGGAGCAGACCTCCCTGCGGGGTCCACAGGACATGCGTTTGCTCCCCGGCGCGCCGGTGCCGGCCCCGGGTCCGGGCGAGGTCCTGGTCCGGGTCACCGCCGCCGGGGTCAACTTCGCCGACATCTCGAAGGCCCACGGCACGTTCCTGGACGGACCACGCCCACCATATGTGGCGGGTTTCGAGGCGGCGGGCGAAGTCGTGGCACGCGGTGTGCGGGTGGCCGCCCCGCGGCTCGGGGACCTCGTGGCCGGCGTCGGCTCCGGAGCGTTCGCGGAGTACCTGGTCCTCCCGGCGGCCGCGGCGACGCCGGTACCGGCCGGCTGGAGCGCCGAGCAGGCGCTGGGCCTGGCCGTGAACTGGCCCACCGCGCTGGCGGCGCTCAGGCCGCTGGGCCGCGTGGCCGCCGGGGAGACCGTGCTGATCCACGCCGCGGCGGGAGCAACGGGCCAGGCCGCGGTGAAGCTGGCCAAGCACTACGGCGCGACGGTCATCGCCACGGCGTCACCGGGCAAGCACGAGACGGTGCTGGCGCTGGGAGCCGACCACGTGCTTTCCAGCCGAGGCGAGGATCTCGCCACCGAGGTGCGCCGGCTGACCGACGGCGCCGACCTGGTGCTCGAGTCCGCGGGTGGCGCGACCTTCGAGGCGAGCCTGGCCGCGGCCAAGCGCGTCACGGGCCGGGTCGTCGTCTACGGACTGGCGGGCGGCGAAGCCCCGGTCACCAACTGGGACCTGGTGTACCGGCACCAGGTCCAGGTCATCGGCCTCAACCTCGGCGTGCTGATCCAGGCCGCACCGAAGGTCTTCGGCACAGTGATGGGCGAGCTGTCGGCGCTCATCGCCACGGGAGTGCTCACTCCGACGCACCCCACGACGTACGACCTGGCGGACGGCCCGAAGGCCCTGGCGGAACTCGAAGCCAGGGCGACCACCGGCAAACTGGCCCTGCGCCCGTGACGGCGCGATTCGTCGTGAACCTGGCTCGCTCCGCACGTGCCGGCTGACCTGCGTTTCGATTCCTTCGCACCGGCATCCGGGTCATATTGCCGGTGACCGGCAGCGAAGGAGCAGCACATGACAGGCAGGCAATCCGCCGCGGCGGACCGGAACCGGTTCACGGCGGAGACCGAGCGGTTCCGCCGTGAGCTGCTGGCGCACTGCTACCGCATGGTCGGCTCGGCGCACGACGCCGAAGACCTGGTCCAGGAGACCTACCTGCGGGCTTGGCGGTCCTACGAAGGCTTCGAAGGCCGTGCGTCGATCCGGTCGTGGCTCTACCGGATCGCCACGAACGTCTGCCTGACGGCGGGTCGGCCGCGCCCGATCCGGGTCCTGCCATCGGGTCTGGCAGGCCCGCACGACGGCCCACCGAGCCAGGTCGCGCCGGGCGAGGTCGCGTGGCTGGAACCGTTCCCGAACACCTGGACCACCGACGACCCGGCCGCGACGGCGGTGGCACGCGAGTCGCTCCGGCTGGCGCTCATCGCGAGCCTGCAACACCTGCCGCCCCGCCAGCGCGCGATCCTGATCCTGCGCGAAGTGCTGGCCTTCTCCGCCCCCGAAACGGCGAAAATCCTCGGCACGACAACGGCGGCGGTGAAGAGCGGCCTGCAGCGTGCCCGCGCTCGCCTGGAAGAGCTGGAACCCCAGCCCGGCGAACTGCTCGAACCCACGGACGAGCGAGCGCGGGCGTTGCTGGACGGCTACATCACAGCCTTCGAACGCTCGGACCCGAACCTGCTGGAAAAGGTGCTGCGCACGGACGCCACGCTGGAGGCAACGCCGTTCCACAGTTGGTACGCGGGCAAGCAGAACTGCCTCGACATGCTGGCCGACCACGTCCTCGGCACACCGGGCGACTGGCGAATGATCGCCACGGAGGCCAACGGCCAGCCGGCGGCAGCCGTGTACCACCGCACCGACGGCACGCTCCAGGCCCACGGCATCGTGGTGCTGGCCCCGACAACCACCGGAGTGACCCGGGTGACCGAGTTCCACGACCCGGCGCTGGTGGTGCTGTTCGGCTTCCCGGACCTGCTCACCGGTTGAAAGCCCAGCGGTGCAGCAGCAGTACTCGGAGAAGGTCGTGTCGGCCTTGGCGGTTGCCTTCGGCGCTAGCCGGACAGGCTCCCTGACAGCGAGCTGCCACCGCGGTCTCCTGCCGCTGGGCGACGTCCCCAGGCCGAGATCAGCGGCGCGAGCGTCAGATCGAGTTCGCCCGCGTGGATGGCGGCCAGGTGCGCGTCGATCTCGGCGTCGTCGGCCAGGCCGGCCGCGAGCAGCTCACCGCGCACGAGCCGGATGGTCGCCGCCTCCAGCCGGTCGCAGGCAAGCCCACCGACCGGGAAGGAGCCCGCCGCGGCGACGTCCACCAAGCCGGCCTCACGCAGTGCCCGCGGCAGTGTCCGGCCATAGCGCAGGTCCGCGCCGCGGCGCGTCAGCAGTTCCCGGACCGCGTCGCGCAGCCGGTTGGCCCGCCGCTGCGCGGGGCCGCTGTCGTCCAGGCACGCCAGTGGCTGCAGAGCGGTATCGGCGTCCTCGACCAGCAGCCGGCCGCCGGGCCGCAGCGCCGCCACCATGGTGGCCAGCGCCCGGGCCCGGTCGGGTACGTGGACCAGCACGAGCCGGGCGTGCACCAGATCGAAGGTCCCCGGCTCCGGAGCCGGATCAGTGGCGACGTCGTGCCGGCGCACCTCGTACCCGTCGCCCGCCTCCAGCCATGCCGGATCGATGTCCGTGGCCAGCACGTACCCGCTCGGACCGACGGCCGCGGCGAGCGCCTCCGGAATACTGCGGCCACCGGCCCCCACTTCCCAGCAACGCGAGCCGGCCGTGACCCCCAGCCGATCGAAGTGCCCGCGCGTCACACCGTCGAACAGCTCGGCCAGCCAGCGGAATCGCTCGCCGGCCTCGGCGCGCGCGTTGTCCAGCAGGTAACCGCGGCCGGGAGCGGACTCTCCGCCGTCGTGTGTCGTTCCGCCTGCCGGATCCGGTCGGCCACCGACGTGCGTCGGGTGGGCCGACGCCAAGGTTCGCGCCGATTCCTTGCGGCGCTGGGGCAGGGGTTCGCTCATTCCGTGCCCCCGGTCGTCTTCGGGGATCCGATCGCACCGATGGCGGTCTGGCCACCGTCGACCCGGATCGTCTCGGCGGTGATGTACCCGGCGCCGCGTGAGGCGAGGAAGCGGACGGCCGCGGCCACTTCCTCAGGATGTCCCATACGGCCCAGCGGAATACGCTCGGCGACGCGTTCCATCCGCGTGGGATCGGCGAAAGCGTCGTCGTTGATCGGGGTGCGGATGAACCCCGGATTGACGACGTTGACGGTGATCCGGTAAGGCGCGAGTTCCGCGGCGAGCTGCCGGGTCAAGGCGATGATCCCGCCTTTCGAGGCGGTGTACGCGGGATAGGCGTAGCCGATCTCGCCGGCGCACGAGCCGATGTTGATGATCCTCTTGGTCCCGCGCTCGGCACCGTCGAGCAAATGGGGTTGAGCGGCCTGGCAGACCCGGAAGGCGCCGGTGAGGTTGATGTCGAGCACCCTCGCCCAGGTTTCGGCGTCGGTGTCGGCCAGACCGGTCCGGTGCAGCACCCCGGCGGAGTTGACGACAACGTCGAGCCGCCCACGCCACGCGATCACGTCCGCGACGGCCTGGCGCACGGCGCGTTCGTCGCGAAGGTCCACGGTCAGCACCAGCGCGTTGGCACAGCGCTTCGCCGTGGCATCGGCACCGCGCCCATCGCGGTCCAGCACCGCGACGTCGAACCCATCCTCGTGAAGAGCCACACACGTAGCGGCACCGATGCCCGACGCTCCACCGGTGACCAACGCGACCCGTCGTTCCATTCCGGTCACACCCCCAGCATCCGCCGGCCGGCACCCGCCCGAGTTCTCCGACCGCGGGCGGTGCAACGAAAAAACCGCCTCGCGGGATCTCTTGATCCGGCGGGCGGTGTTTCGTGCCTGTGGAGCTGAGGGGAATCGAACCCCTGACCTTCTCGATGCGAACGAGACGCGCTACCAACTGCGCTACAGCCCCTTGGTTGTGCTCGTAGAGCTTAGCAGTGCCCTACGAGCACCTCCCGCAGGGGGGTCACTCTCCGACCGCACGCCGGTAGGGGCCGGTCCCAGGCTCGTCGAGCTCCTCGAATGCCGGGTCCTCGTCGTCCAGGTCGACGACCACCGCGCTGCGGCGGACGCGGGATGTCGGGGACGGGCGGCGCTCGACCACCTCGCGGCGGACCGGCTCCACGACCTCGACGTCCTCGACCTCCGGCGGCTCTTCTTCCGCTGCCGGAGGCACTGAAGGCGCCGGAGGCGAAGACGCGCGCCGCGGCGCGCGGGTGCTGTTGAAGCGGGCAAGACGGCGCTGGCGGATCTCCTCCTCGATGCGCACCTGGCGGCGCAGGTACACCAGGTAACCGACGAGCACGACGTCGACCGCGCCGTGGCCCCACCACACCAGCGGGATGACGAATCCGGCCACCAAGCCAGTGCTCACCGCGATCACCAGCAGGATGACCACCACGCGCTGCCGGAAGCTGTACTTCGCGCGCGCCGCGATCTCCGCGGCTTCGGGGTCGAAGCCACCTCGGCCGGGACGGTAGCTCGGCCGGTCGCGTTCGGCTCGTGAACCGCGCTTCGGCTGCGGGAGCGGCTCCGGCTCGGATTCCGGCTCGTCGACGTCGTCTTCCAGTTCGAGCTCGGCCTCCAGCTCGGCGAGGTCGTCCTCGACCGAAGGCCGGGACTTCCCGGGATCGGACATGGCGAATTCCTCCCGGTCTTCGTTGCGTCCACTACGTACGACCCTGGCCGCGAGCGCCGAGTCGGTCGTCCTCGCGACCTGCTGCCGCCGGCGCGCGACCATGGGCACGAGAACGACGAGCCATGCCGCGGCGAGCGCGACGATGATCACGGAGCTGGGCATCTCCCGTCACCTCCCCCGATCCTTCCACCATGAATCACGCTAGTCACAGGAGTAACAGATCGGGCGGAGGCTCGCCGGTTTCGATCACGGAAATGCCTCACCGGATTAGGTGAAACTCACAGCATGTGGTAACGCGGCTACTGACCCGGGTGGGTAGTCACCTTCAGGCGTAGTCGGCGCGGCCCGACGCGACGAGCCGCGACACCAGCCCGGCCCCGGTCTCCTCGCGCGTGACGGCGTAGCAAAAGTGGTCCCGCCAGGCGCCGGCGACGTCGAGATACCGCTCGAACAGCCCCTCCTGCCGGTACCCCGCCTTGGTGAGCACCCGCAGGCTGGCGGCGTTTTCCGGCCGCACGGTGGCCTCCAGCCGGTGCAGCCCGGCCGGGCCGAAGGCGTGGTCGGTGACGAGGGCGACGGCGGCCGTCGCTACCCCGCCTCGGACCACTTCGGACGACACCCAGTAGCCGATCCAGGCCGATCTCAGCGAGGCCCGGATGACGTTACCGACAGTGATCTGACCCGCCAGGCGCCCGTCCAGGGTGATCGTGAACGGCAGGCACTGACCACGCCGAGCGAGCGAACGTAACGCCGCCCACTGCGACGGCCACGACCAGAAGGCGTTGCGTTCCGGCCACGGCCCGACGCCGGTCGGCTCCCACATCTCGAGGTGCGCCCGGTCCCGGAGCCGGATCCGGCTCCACTCGCCCGCGTCGCGCAGCCTCACCGGCCGGATCGCGACCTCGCCCGCGGGCACCCGCAACGGGCCGAGCCGGGCCGGCCAGCCCGGGTGCCGGCTTTCGACCGGGTAGGACACGCCCGACACGGAGTTCATCAGGCCCGTTGCGCCAGGAAGGTGACCTGGACCTGGTCGCCGGCGGGTACCTCGGTCAGCTCCTCCGGCACGTTGATCAGGCAGTTCGCCTCGGCCAGCGACGCGAGCAGATGCGCCCCGGACTGCCCGAGTGGCTGGACCAGGTACTCGCCGTTGGCCTCGTCGCGCAGCAGCTGGCCGCGCAGGAAGCCCCGCCTGCCCTCGGTCGACGTGATCGGCGACAGCAGCCGCGCCCCGACGATCCGCCGGTGCGGGTTGCGGGTCCCGCGCGCCGCGCGGATCAGTGGCCGCACCAGCACCTCGAACACCACCAGCGCGCTCATCGGGTTGCCCGGGATGAGGAACGTCGGCACCGAGTCGGGACCGAGCCTGCCGAAGCCCTGGACCGAGCCGGGGTGCATCGCCACCCGCGTCATGTCGATCCGGCCGAGGTCGGACAGCGCGGCGTGCACCTCGTCGCCGGTGGCGCCCCCGGCGCCGCCCGCGACCACGACGATCTCCGACATCAGCAGCCGGCCCTCGACGACTTCCCGCAGCCGCTTGGGCTCGCTCGGCACGATGCCGACCCGGCTGACCTCGGCGCCCGCGTCCCGGGCGGCCGCGGCCAGCGCGTAGGAGTTGACGTCGTAGACCTGCCCGACCGACGGCGTCCGGTCGATGTCGACCAGCTCGTCGCCCACGGACACGATCGACACGCGCGGTCGCGGGTAGACCAGGACCTTCGCCCGGCCGACCGCGGCCAGCAGGCCCACCTGCGCCGACCCGATCGTGTCGCCGCGGCGCACCGCGACGTCGCCGATCTGGACGTCCTCGCCCGCCCGGCGCACGTATCCCGCCGAAGGCACCGAGCGGTGGACGGTGACGCGAGCCTGGTGCCCGTCGGTGTAGGCGAGCGGCACCACCGCGTCGGCGAGCGTCGGCAGCGGCGCGCCGGTGTCGACCCGCACGGCCTGGCCGGGCTGGAGCCGTCTCGGCTGGCGCGAACCCGCCGCGATCTCCCCGACGACCGGCAGCTGCACCGGCTCCTGCCCGGCGTTGCGCACGTCGACGCTGCGCACGGCGTACCCGTCGATCGCGGCCTGGTCGAAGCCGGGCAGCGCGTGCTCGGCGACCACCTCCTCGGCGCAGAGCAGGCCCTGGGCCTCGGAGATCGCCACGCGCACCGGCTGGGGCCGGACGGCGGCTTCCAAGGTCATCGAGATCTGCGCGTCCACCGAGCGCAGCTCGGCCTCGTCCCCGGCCACCTCGGGCCGCGCCGCGTCGAGGGATTCCGTCATGGGCGCTCTGTCCCGATCCGTTCCGTCAGCCACGCCCGTAAAGATGGACCGTACTCGGGCGTTTCAAGCGCGAAATCGACCGCGGCGCGCAGGAAACCACCCGGATTCCCCAGGTCGTGACGTCCACCGCGGTGGACGACGACGTGCACCGGGTGTCCCTCGCTGATCAGCAGCGCGACCGCGTCGGTCAGCTGCAGCTCGCCACCGCTGCCCGGCGTGATCCGCTTCAGCGCGTCGAAGATCGCCCGGTCGAGCAGGTAGCGCCCCGCCGCGGCGTAGGTCGACGGCGCGTCCTCCGGCTTCGGCTTCTCGACCATCCCGTGCACCCGCTTGACGTCTTCGTCGTCGGTGTCGGTGACGTCGAAGACGCCGTACGGCGAGATCTCGGCCTTGGGAATGTCGAACGCGCACAGCACGCTGCCGCCGTACTGGGCGCGCACCGCGCTCATCCGCTCCAGCACGCCGGTGGGCAGCACCAGGTCGTCCGGGAGGAGCACGGCGACGGCCTCGTCGTCGGGCTTCAGGTTCGGCTCGGCCTGCGCGACGGCGTGGCCGAGACCGAGCGCCTGCTCCTGGATGGCGGTCTCGACGGCCAGCAGGTCCGACCCGCGGCGCACCTTGGCGAGCAGCTCGGTCTTGCCCTTGGCCTCGAGGTTCTGCTCCAGCTCGGGCTGGGCTTCGAAGTACTTGACGACCGCGTCCTTGCCCGGCGAAGTCACGATGACCAGGCGTACCGCGCCCGCGGCGGCGGCCTCGGCCGCGACCAGCTCGATCCCCGGGGTGTCCACCACCGGCAGCAGTTCCTTGGGCACGGCCTTCGTCGCCGGGAGGAACCGTGTCCCCAGGCCGGCGGCAGGCACGATGGCGGTTCTGAACGTCTGGGTGGTTGCGGCGCCCGTCATGGGCGCAAAGCCTAACGTGAGGTCATGCATGCGCTGGGCAATGAGCACCTGAGCAAGGCGGAGTGGCGCGACCGGCTCACGCGCGCGCGAGCGGACCAGACAGCGGAATCGCACGCTCGCGAAGCATCCGCGCTGGTCAATGCAGTGTCGAAGGTCACAGTCGGCACCGTGTGCGCCTACCTACCCTTCGGTAACGAACCGGGCACGACGGCGTTCGTCGACGCGCTCGCGGCCAGCGGCGCGCGGGTGCTGCTGCCCGTCATCCTCTCGCGGACCGAGCCGCTCGAGTGGGCCGAGTACACGGGCGAGGCCGACCTCGTGCCCAGCCGGTTCCGCGGCATCCGCGAGCCCGGCGGGAAACGCCTGGGTACCGACGCCGTGGGGACGGCGGAGCTGGTCCTCGTACCCGCGCTCGCCGTGGACCGCCGGGGCGTCCGGCTGGGCCGGGGTGCCGGCCATTACGATCGCTCGCTGGTGTTCGCCGCGGCCGGCGCGACGCTGCTGGCGGTCGTCCGCGACGAAGAGCTGGTCGAACGGCTGCCCGGGGAACCTCACGACGTGCGCATGAGCGGGGCCTTGACGCCGGGTCGAGGCGTGCTCGAGCTGCCGATGTGAGCAACGAGGAATTGCTTTCGGGGAATGCTTTCAAGCACAATCGGGTTAGCACTCTGGTCGGATGAGTGCCAGCAAAGGAGCCGTCAGTGCCTACGTACCAGTACGCCTGCAAAGAATGCGACCACCGGTTCGAAGCCGTGCAGTCGTTCTCGGACCCCAGCCTGACCGTGTGCCCGCAGTGCTCCGGCGCACTGCGCAAGGTCTTCAGCTCGGTCGGCGTGGTCTTCAAGGGCAGCGGGTTCTACCGCACCGACTCGCGCGACTCGGGCAAGTCGAGCACCGCCGCGACGCCGGCGAAGACCGAGACCAAGACCGAGTCGAAGCCGGACACGAGCGCGACATCGTCCTCCTCGGGTACGACGAAAACGGCGGCCGCGGCGTCCTGACGCCGGAGGTTGTCCACAACACCCCAGTTGTCCACAGATGCCGGACGCGGCCCTTCCGGCGGTCCGTCCGGCTTCCCTAACGTCGATCTCGTGCGGCACACCGCCGCATCCGATCCGACCGAGGGGGCACCGTGGACGTCCTGTCGAAGCTCCACCCACCCGTTTTCACCCGGCTGCCGGGCAGGCGGACGCGGCTGATCCGCCGCTGGCTCGCCGCTTGCCTGCTGGTGACCGGGGTGGTGCTGTTCGCCCATCCCGGCTCCGCGCGAGGTGCGCCGACGACTCCGACCGTCGTCGCGGCCCGCGACCTCCCTGCCGGCGCGAGTCTGCACGCCGGTGACGTCCGGCTGGCCGACTTCCCCGGCGAAACCCGGCCCGAGGGCGCGCTGAGCACTCTGGACGTCGTCGAAGGGCGCCAGCTGGCGGGCGCCGTCCGCGCCGGTGAACCCCTGACTGACGTCCGCTTGGCCACGGCCCTCGCCGCCTCGGGTGATCCCGGGACGGCGACCGTGCCGGTCCGGCTGGCCGACGCGGCGGTTGCCGGGTTGCTGGCACCCGGCCGGCACGTCGACGTCGTGGCCCCGCCCGAACCGGGAGCGTCCGCGTCCGTGCTGGCCGCCGGCGCGACGGTGGTCGAGGTGGGGCGCCAGGACGCGTCGCCGAAGGCGCTCGGCCCACCCGACAAAGGACCGCTCGTGCTGCTCCGGCTCCCCGAAGCGATCGCGACCAGGGTGGCGGCGATTTCACTGGAGCGTCCGGTAACGGTTACTCTCCGCTAGCCCACGCCCGCCGAGACGGGCGACGGCGTCCCCTTCCCGGTTCGTGAGGAGAGCAAGGTGTTCAAAGGCTTCAAGGACTTCCTGATGCGTGGCAACGTCGTCGACCTCGCCGTCGCGGTGGTCATCGGCTCGGCGTTCACGGCGATCGTCACGGCGTTCACCAACGGCCTGATCAAGCCGCTGATCAACACGATCGGCGGCACGGACGCCGCGCAGGGGTTGGGTTTCAAGATCTTCCCCAGCAACCCCTCGACGTTCCTGGACTTCGGCGGCGTCATCAACGCGGCGATCAACTTCGTGCTGGTCGCGGCGGTCGTCTACTTCGTGATCGTGATGCCGGTGAAGAAGCTGCAGGAACGCCGCAAGCGCGGTCAGGAGCCGGGCCCGTCGGAGCCGACGGACGTGGAACTGCTGATCGAGATCCGCGACCTGCTGCGCGCGCAGTACCAGCGCGACAGCGGCCGCGACTGACGCGGTCAGCGGTCGTGGTGCGGTGGCCGGTTCTCCCGGTACCAGTCGTCCGGGAGCCCGGAGCGCCGCTCCGGATCGCGTTCGTCGGAGGTCGTCTCGGGCAGGACGTCCCCGAAGATCTCGTCGACCCGGCGGCGCTGGTCGCCGTCGGCCTTGGGGTCGCGTTTCTGACCGGGCATGTCCCCAGTCTCCCACGACGCGTTGTTTGACAACTCCAGAGAGAACGTCGACCGGAGGCGGCCCGGCCGAGACCGGTCCGCGAAGTCGTCGCTGAGCCGCTGCACGGCCCAGCGATCAGCCACTCCCCGAGTGACCCGGCTCGATCTGGCCGAGGTCCGGCCCGGTCACACCTCTTCGATACCCGAAAGCTCGTCGATCACGTGCGGCACGAGCGAGGTCAGCGTCGCCATCCCGTCGCGGACCGCGGACCGCGAGCCGGCGAGGTTGACCACCAGGGTGCTGCCCGACACGCCGGCGAGCCCGCGCGAAATCCCGGCGTCGACCGCGCCGGCGGCCAGGCCGGACGCGCGGATCGCCTCGCTGATGCCCGGGATGGGGCGGTCGAGCACACCGGCGGTGGCGTCAGGGGTGCGGTCACGCGGCAGCACACCGGTGCCGCCGACGGTGATCACCAGGTCGGCGCCGCCGATCACGGCCGTGTTGAGCGCGTTGCGGATCCCCGCGGTCTCGGCCTCGACGACCACGACACCGTCGACGATGAAGCCCGCTTCTTCGAGCAGCTCCGTGACCAGCGGGCCGCTGGTGTCCTCGTGCTCGCCGTGCGCCACGCGATCGTCCACGATGACCACGAGGGCCCGGCCCAGCCGTTGTGCACTCCGTTCCATGGCGCCCACCGTAGTCGGTTTCGACCACCCGGCGCCGGGAGGTGCCGGGTGAGTTCTGACGATTCGGTGACGTGGGCACGCGAGCCGGACCGAGCCCCGCCCCGGCCCCCTAGCGTGGCCGGTATGCGCGTGCTGGTCACCGGCGGAGCCGGGTTCATCGGGTCCCACATCGCCGATCTCCTGGCGGACGGGGGTGACGACGTCGTGGTGCTGGACAACCTGCTCCCGACGGCGCACGGAACCCGTACCCCGCCGCCGTACACCGGCAGGCACCGCTTCCTGCGCGGCGACGTCACCGACACCGAAATCGTCGCGGAGCTGCTGGACGGCGTCGACGCGGTGTGCCACCAGGCGGCGGTGGTCGGGCACGGGATCGACCCCTCGGACGCGCCGTCGTACGCCCTGCACAACGACTACGGCACGGCGGTGCTGCTGGCCGGGATGCACGCGGCCGGGGTGCGGAAGCTGGTGCTGGCGTCGTCGATGGTCGTCTACGGCGAAGGCCGGTACTCGTGCCCGGACCACGGCGTGGTGACGCCGTCGCCGCGCCGCCCGTCCGATGTGGACGCCGGGCGGTTCGAGCCGCGGTGTCCCTCGTGTGAAGCCGAGCTGGGCTGGGAGCTCGTACCCGAGGACGCACCCCTGAACCCGCGCAGCACGTACGCGGCGACGAAGCTCGCGCAGGAACACCTGGCCGGTGCGTGGGCGCGCCAGACGGGCGGCAGTGTGTGGGCGATGCGCTACCACAACGTCTACGGCCCGCGGATGCCGCAGAACACGCCGTACGCCGGGGTCGCGTCGCTCTTCCGTTCGGCACTCGTGCGCGGCGAGGCACCGCGAGTCCTGGAGGACGGACGCCAGCAGCGCGACTTCGTCCACGTGCACGACGTGGCGAGGGCGAACGTCCTGGCCCTCAGGACAGCCGGCCCGGCCGGCGACATCACCCCGGTCAACGTCTGCTCAGGCACCCCGCACACGGTGGGTGAGCTGGCGGAGGAGCTGGCGCGGGCGTGCGACGGCCCGGCACCGCAGGTGGTCGGCGGCGCGCGTGCCGCCGACGTCCGGCATGTGGTGGCCGATCCGGCCCGCGCCCGCGAGCTGCTGGGGTTCACCGCGGAAATCGGCTTCGCGAAGGGCATGGCGGACTTCGCCACGGCCGAACTCCGCGAACCGGTCTCCCTCTGACCGGACCGCCGCACGGCGCGGCCCCGGGTCCAGCACAGCCGGGTTCGGCCCGGTCCATCCGCGCGGCGCAGCGCGGTCCAGACCGGGCCGGTCCAAGCGGGGCCGGTCCAAGCGGGGCCGGTCCAAGCGGGGCCAATCCAAGCCGGGCCAATCCAGTGGCCGGTCCAGGACAGCCCTGCCCAGGCCGAGCCGATGCAAGCCGAGCCAAGTCATGCCTGGTCGGTCCAGGCCGGTCCAGGCCGAGCCAAGTCATGCCTGGCCGGTCCGGTCCGGTCCGGGCCGAGCCAGGCCGGGCCGAGCCAGGCCGGGCCGGGCCGAGCCGAGCCAGGCCGAGCCGAGCCAGGCCGGGCCGAGCCCAGGCCGGGCCGGGCCGGGCCGAGCCAGGCCAGGCCGGGCCGGGCCGGGCCGAGCCAGGCCAGGCCGGGCCGGGCCGAGCCAGGCCGGGCCGAGCCAGGCCGGGCCGGGCCGGGCCGAGCCGGGCCCAGCCCGGTCCAGGCCGGGTTGCGCCAGGCCGAGCCGGTCCAGACCGAGCCCAGCCGGTCCAGACCGGTCAGATCCCAGTCAGACCCGGGCCGGCTAGGACATCGCCAAGGGCAGGCGGACCTCGAACCGGCACCCCGGTCCGTGGTTGTGGACGCCGATCTTCCCGCGGTGGGCCTCGACCAGGCCCTTGGTGATGGCCAGCCCCAGCCCGCCACCACTGGTGGTGCCCCCGCGCTCCGGAGTCCGCGCCTGCGTCCCGCGGAACGCGACGTCGAACACCCGGTTGATCTCGTCGTCCGGGATGCCGCCGCAGGAGTCGTCGACGGCCAGGAGGGCCTCATCGCCGTCGACGCCGATCTGGACCGCTACCGTCCCGTCCGGCGGGGTGTGGCGGATCGCGTTCGACACCAGGTTGCGGACGATCCGGGCCAATTCCGGGTCGCTGCCCGTCACCACCGGCCAGGTCGACGCGTTGGCGAGCACCCGTACCCGCTTCCGCTGGGCGACCGGGGACTGGGCGGCGACGGCGTCGCTGACGACGTCCCGCAGCGGCACCGCCGACATCGTGAGCTCCAGGGCGCCGGCGGTGATCCGGGAGAGCTCGAACAGGTCGCCGACCATCGCGGACAGGCGCCGGGTCTCGCCACTGATCCGCTGGGCGTAGTCGGCGACTTCGTGGCGCTGGGAGACCACGCCGTCGGCCAGGGCTTCGGCCATCGCCTGGATGCCGGCCAGCGGGCTGCGTAGGTCGTGGCTGATCCACGCGACCAGCTCGCGCCGGGACGCCTCGGCGGCGCGTTCCCGCTCGCGCGCTTCCCGCTCCCACACGCTGCGGCGCGCGATCGCGCGGCCGAGGATGATCGCCGCCGGCACGGTGACCAGCCCGACGAGCAGGCAGACCAGCAGCATCGTCGTCAGGGCGGGGGTGAACATGAACCCGCTGATCCCCAGGACGCCGACCAGGGTGGCGAGCACCGGGATCAGCACCAGCACGGTGAGCGTGGTGGCCAGCGAACCGCGGCGCAGGATGTAGAGCGTCACGCCGCCCAGCGCCGCGACCGGCAGCGAGAACAGCAGCGCCAACGGCAGGATGTGCCAGAGATGCGCCAGCATCTCCGGGAAGGATTCGCCTGAGCCGATCACGATTGCCCCCGGTCGTAGCGGTAGCCGACGCCCCACACCGTCGCCACCCGGACCGGCTTGGCCGGGTCGCGCTCGATCTTCTCGCGCAACCGTCGCACGTGGACGGTCACTGTGGACTGGTCGCCGAAGTCCCAGCCCCACACCTTTTCCAGCAGGTCCGCGCGTGAGTAGGCGACGCCGGGGTGGGCGAGGAAGAACGCCAGCAGGTCGAACTCGCGGGTGGTGAGGGGCAGTTCGCGGCCGCCGAGGGTGGCGGTGCGCGCGGTCATCTGCAGGCACAGGTCGCCGTCGACGAGCTCCGCGGCGACCGGTTCCGGGCGCGGCATCCGCACGCGGCGCAGCACCGAGGCCACGCGCAGGGCGAGTTCCCGGGGGCTGAAAGGTTTCGTCACGTAGTCGTCGGCGCCGAGCTGGAGCCCGGCGATGCGGTTCTCCTCCTCGCCGAGGGCGGTGAGCATGACGATCGGCACCTGGCTGGTCTGCCGGAGCCGCTTGCACACCTCCAGGCCGGTGATCCCGGGCATCATCACGTCGAGGACGACGAGGTCCGGCGCGTGCGCGGCGAACTTCGCCAGCC
Source organism: Amycolatopsis sp. NPDC021455 (assembly GCF_040640995.1). Lineage (NCBI taxonomy): Bacteria > Bacillati > Actinomycetota > Actinomycetes > Pseudonocardiales > Pseudonocardiaceae > Amycolatopsis > Amycolatopsis sp. NPDC021455. The sequence continues at coordinate 69,823 of NZ_JBFACT010000021.1, forward strand.
CCTCGGCGCCGTCGCCCGCCATGTCGACGACGAACCCGGCCACCTCGAGGTAGCGGCGGACGACGTCGCGGACCGTCTCGTCGTCGTCGACCACGAGCACCCGCCCGGCCTGATCGTTCATCACGTCTCCCTCACCAGCCGGTCAGCAGCAGGTGGTTGACCGCCAGCGCCGTCACCGCCTGCGCGGCGAGCCACCACCGGCGTCCGGGCCGCGGCAGCAACGCCGTCATCGGCAGCAACCACGCCCCGAACGGTAGCCAGATCCGCTCGGTTTCGGCCTTCGACAGGCCAGAAACGTCGGCGAAGACGATGGCGAGCAGGGCGGCGATGCCCAGGAGCAGGACGGGGTCGGCGAACACCGCGCGGCGGGGCGGCAGGAACGTCTCGGCGAGCCCTCGCCGGAGAGCGGCCACCACCGCGGGGCCGAGGGCGACGGCCACCGCCGCCAGATCCGCCCAGACGAAGTACGAATAGGGGCGGACCAGCGCGACTCCCTGGTAGTAGCGCTCGACGACCAGGTGATAGCCGTCGAGCCACCAGAAACCCGCCCAAGCGAACACGCCGACGACGGCCAGCGCCGCGGTGATCGCCAGGGCCGCGGCGCGCCACTGCCTGCCGAGAACGGCCACGGCCACCGCGAGCACGCCGAGCAGCACCAGGCCATAGGACAGGAAGATCCCGAAGCCGAGGAGCACGCCGGCCGCCAGCCCGGCCGGCACGGCGTACCGGCCTCCCCGGGCGAAACCCTTCGCGGACAAGGCAAGCAGGGCCAGCCCGGTGGCGGTCACCCCGGCGAACAGGCCGTCGGCCGACACGCCGATCCACACCGCGCCGGGGGTGAGCACGGCGAACGGCAGCACCTCGCGGGCGGCCTCGGCCCGGCCGAGCAGGGCGACCGTGGCGGGCACGGCCACCGCGACCAGGCTGCCGACGAGCACCACGGCCGTGGCCGCCCACGCGCCGCCGTGCAGGCCGATCCGGTCCAGCCAGACGAAGACCAGCGTCGCGCCCGGTGGGTGGCCGGACACGTGCGTCGTCCACGAGTTCGGCTGGAAGTCGAGGATTCGGGCGGAGAACTCGCGCAGCATGCGCGGGATGTCGGTGATGCCGGGCACCTCGTGGAGGTACTCCTGCGGAATGGTGAGGTGGCCGGCGAACCCGCGGGTCCAGCCGTCGACCATGGCCAGCGAGAAGATCCAGGCGAGCGAGGCGAGATAGCCGGCGGCGAGCGCGCGGCGCCACGGCAGGCGGGCGGCCAGTGCCGGGCCGTGGAGCACCACCGCGACGGCGACGAGCACGGCGAACACCGAGCCCGGGCCGACGTGCGGCAGCCAGTCGGCGAACAACGGCGGCGCCGACACGAAGATGACCACGCCGGAGTTCGGGCGGTTGTAGTACAGGCCGACCGCGGTCGCCGCGGCGACGAGCACCACGGCCGCTGCCACGGCGAGGAGGTCGGCGCGGCGGCCGCGTACCGGGGCTTCGGGTTCCGCATCGGGGTCGCGGGCAGGCGGCTCGACGAGCCGGGCTGCCGGGTTCGGCTCGCTCATCGCCGCCCACCCTAGGTCCGCGAAGGGCGATTCGCGCCCCGGGAGCGGCAGCCGTAACGACGCGGTAAGAACTCGTCCGATGTCATGATTCGGTAAGCCCCGCAAGGGTTCTGCGGCCTATCGTCCGGCTCTACGGTCGGCGCCGTGACTGACTCAGAAGTGGATGTCGTCCTCCCTTGCCTCGACGAAGCGGGTGCCCTTCCCGGCGTGCTGGCCGGCCTCCCGCTGGGCTACCGCGCGATCGTGGTCGACAACGGTTCGGCCGACGGCTCGCCCGAAGTGGCGGCCTCGCTCGGCGCGAAGGTCGTCCACGAGCCGCGCCGCGGCTACGGCGCGGCCGTGCACACGGGACTCGAGGTCGCCACCGCGGACGTCGTGTGCTTCGCCGACGCCGACGGGTCCCTGGACCTCGCCGACCTGCCGCGGCTGGTGGCCGCCGTCGAGGGCGGCGCGGACCTGGCCGTCGGCCGCCGGGTGCCGGCCGGGCCCGGGGTGTGGCCGTGGCACGCGCGAGCGGGCAACGTCGTGCTGGCGCAGCTGTTGCGCAGCCGCGGGCTGCCGGTGCGGGACATTGCGCCCCTGCGGGCCGCGGACCGGCTGGCGCTGCTGCGCCTCGGCGTCGCCGACCGGGCGTTCGGTTACCCCCTCGAGCTGCTGATCAAGGCCCAGCGCGCCGGGTGGCGGGTCCGCGAGTTCGACGTCCGCTACGGCGAGCGCGCGAAGGGCACGAAGTCGAAGGTGTCCGGTTCGGTGCGCGGCACGCTGCGCGCGGTCCGCGACTTCGGGCGGGTGCTGGCCCGATGACACACCCCTTCGTCCTGCTGGTCGTGGCCAAGGCGCCGGTCCCGGGACTGGCCAAGACCCGGCTCTGCCCGCCCGCGACACCGCCGCAGGCCGCCGAGATCGCCGCGGCCGCGCTGCTCGACACGCTCGATGCCGTCTGCGCGGTGCCCGGGGCCATGCCCGTCGTCGCCATGACCGGCAACCTCGGCGCCGCGGCCCGTACCGCCGAAATCGCCGAGGCGCTGCGGCACGTCACCACCATCCCGCAGCGTGGCCGGGACTTCGGCGCCCGGCTGGCGAACGCCCACGAGGACGCCGCCGCGGTGCACGCCGGCCTGCCCATCCTGCAGATCGGCATGGACACCCCGCAGGTCACGCCGGCGGCGCTCAGCGCGGCGGTCGCACCGATCCGGCACGGCGGGCAGGACTCGGTGCTCGGCCCCGCCGTGGACGGCGGCTGGTGGGCGCTCGGGCTCGCCGACCCGCGGCACGCCCGGGTCCTGGCGAACGTCCCGATGTCCCGCGACGACACCGGCATACGCACACTGCAGGCTCTGGTGGCGAGTGGGTTGAGGCCGAGCGGCACCCCCCGTCTGTCCGATGTGGACACAATGGCGGACGCCCGTGCGGTGGCGGCGGCGTGCCCGGACGGCCGGTTCGCCCGCGCCGTCGCGGCGGTCGGCGGACGGGCGGTCGCGTGATGACCGCCCCGGCGACGACCGGCAACGAATTCGACCACGGCCTGCTCGGCCACCGGTGCTGGCTCGAACTGGCGAACGGTGAGCGGATCGAGCTGCCGGTCGAACGCTGGTCCGCTCCCTCCGACGGCGACGACGTCCTGCTCGACGCCTGTTCCGGTCCCACACTCGACATCGGGTGCGGTCCCGGCAGGCTCACCGCGGCGCTGGCCGGACGCGGGATCGTCGCGCTCGGGGTGGACAGCTCGCGCACGGCCGTCCACCTGACCCGCCGCCGCGGCGGAAACGCGTTGCTGCGCAACGTCTTCGACCACCTGCCGGGCGAAGGCCGGTGGCGGCACGCCCTGCTCGCCGACGGCAACATCGGCATCGGCGGCGACCCGGCGGCGCTGCTGCGGCGCGTGGCGCGGCTGATCGCGGCCGACGGCGACGTCCTCGTCGAGCTGGAGCCGCCCGGGCACGGCCTGCGGCACGAGCGCGTCCGGCTGCGGCCCGGACGCGCCGATGCCGATACTGCCAATGCTCCTGTCGCATGGTTCACCTGGGCCTGGGTCGGGGTGGACGCGATCGCCCAAGTCGCCCTGCGCGCCGGGCTGCGGGTCGCCTGGACGACCCGGCACGGCCACCGCTGGTTCGCACGGCTGGAGCGGCCGTGAAGCTGCCGATTCCCCAGGAAGACCAGTTCAAGGCAGCCGCGCACGACGAACGGGTGACGTCGAAGATCGGGCTGGCGCTCGCGGTCACGTTCACGACGTGCTTCGTGACGGGCCTGATCAGCCACCTGATCCAGCACCCGCCGACGTGGTTCTCCTGGCCCAGCCGCCCGGCCGGGCTGTACCGCGTCACGCAGGGGCTGCACGTGATCTCCGGGGTGGCGTCGATTCCCTTGCTCCTGGCGAAACTCTGGAGCGTCTACCCGAAGCTGTTCGGCCGTCCGCTGGTCCGCTCGCTTCCGCACGCCCTGGAGCGGCTCTCGATCCTGGTGCTGTCCGGCGCGGCGTTCTTCGAACTGACGACCGGGCTGCTGAACGTCGCGCAGAACTACCCCTGGGGCTTCTACTTCCCGCAGGTGCATTACGCGGTCGCGTGGCTGGCGATCGGCTCGATCCTGGTGCACGTCGCGGTGAAGCTGCCGATCATCCGGCGTGCCTTGAGCCGGCCCACCACCGAAGAACCGCCGGCCGAGGGGTTGTCCCGGCGGGGATTCCTGCTCACCGCCGGGCTGGCGACCGGCGTCGCCGTCGTGGCGACCGCGGGCGCGACCGTCCCGTTCCTCCGCGGCGTTTCCGGGCTTTCCTGGAAGACCGGCAAAGGCCCCCAGGACCTCCCGGTGAACCGCACGGCAGCGGCCGCGGGGGTCACGTGGTCGCCGGCCTGGCGCCTCTCGGTGGTGACCCCGCGCGGCACGACCAAGTTCTCGCTCGACGAGCTGCGCGCCCTGCCGCAGACGACGGCCGAGCTGCCGATCGCGTGCGTGGAAGGCTGGAGCCAGTCGGCCACCTGGCGTGGAATCTCCTTGCCGACGCTGCTGAAAGCCGTCGGGGAACCGCCCGGGATGCCGCTGCGAGTGTCCTCTTCGGAGCGTTCCGGGCTCTACGGCGTCAGCGTGCTGCCCGGCGAGCACACGGCCGACGAACTGACGCTGCTGGCGCTGGAGCTGAACGGCGAGGTCCTCGCCCCCGACCACGGCTTCCCGTGCCGGATCATCGCCCCGAACCGTCCGGGCGTACTGCAGACGAAATGGGTCACGAAGCTGGAGGCGCTGTGAAGATCGCTCGCGCGCTCCTCGCCCTGCCGGGCCTCGCCGCGCTGGCGTGGGGCGTGGTGCTGTTCGCCGAATACGCGCTGCCCTTGCGTCCGGACGTCTTCGGCACGGTCGGCTGGATCGTCGGCGGCCCGATCCTCAACGACGCGGTCGTCGCGCCGCTGACGGCGCTGCTCGGCGTCGCCTTGGCCCGCCTCCTCCCGCCACCGTGGAAGACCCCGGTGGTCGCCGCCACGGTGATCACCGGCGTGCTGGCGATCCTCGCGTTCCCGCTGCTCTGGCGCCCGTACGGCACCCCACCCATGCCCGGCCTCCACGACGGCAACCCCACCCTCGGCCTCACCCTCACCGTGGCAACGGTCTGGCTCGTCGCCATCCTGACGGCCCTGGCCCACCGCGTCGCCCCTCCAATCACACGTGATGCCCCTTCAATCACACGTGATGCCCGCCCAATCACGCGAGATGCCCCCCGCGACACGCGAACCGACCCTCCAGGCACGCCAGCCGCCCCTCCGGGCACCGGAACCCGGGCATGAATGCGGCCACGCGCGACCGGCATCGAGTGCCTGGTCGCGCGTGGCCTTGTGGGTCCGGCCCCGGAAGCGGGGGTCGAGCCGAAGTTGGTCTCGGCCGCACCAGGCGGCCGAGCGACTGGGAAACGGATCAGTTGGGCTGGACGGGCTGTCCGCCGAGCGTCACCTCGACCGTGCGGCCGTCGGCGAGCGTGAACGTCGCCTTCTCGTCCGGCGCCCGCGTGCGGACGGCCGCGACCAGCGTGTCGGCCTTGTCGATGGCGCGGTCGTCGATCTTGACGACCACGTCGCCGGCCTTCAGGCCGGCCTTCTCCGCCGGGCTGCCCGGGCTGATGGCGCCGAGTTCGGCGCCGCCCTGCGGGGCGTCCTTCACCTGGGCGCCGATGAACGTCTGCACCGCCTGGCCGGTCTTGATGATCGTGTCCGCGGTGCGGCGGGCCTGGTCGATCGGGATGGCGAAGCCGATGCCGACGTTGCCGCCTTCCGAACCGCCCTGGCCGCTGCCGCTCGCCGACTGCGGGCTGTAGATCGCGGAGTTGATGCCGATGACCTGGCCCGCCATGTTCGCGAGCGGGCCGCCCGAGTTGCCGGGGTTGATCGCCGCGTCGGTCTGGACCGCGTCCATCACCGTGGTCTGGTCGCCGGTGCTGCCGCCGGCGCGCACCGGCCGGTGCAGCGAGCTGACGATTCCCGAGGTGACCGTGCCGGCCAGCTCGAACGGCGAGCCGATGGCGACCACCGACTGGCCGACGCGCAGGTCGTCGGACCGGCCGAGCTCCACCGGCGTCAGGTTGCCGACGCCACTGACCTTGACCACCGCGATGTCGGTCGTCGGGTCGCGGCCGACGACCTTGGCGGCGGCCTTCCTGCCGTCCTGGAACACGGCCTGGATCTGCCCGCCGTTCGCGGCAACCTCGACGACGTGGTTGTTGGTCAGGATGTAGCCGTCGGTGCTGAGGATGAACCCCGACCCCTCGCCGGCCCCCTGCTGCCCGCTGACCTGCAGCTCGACGACGCTCGGCGACAGCTTCTGGGCGACCGCCTCGACCGTGCCGGCGGGCGCGTTGCCCGTCTGCTGGGCCGGCTTGGGCGCGTTGAGCGCGTTGGTGACCGGGCCGGACGTCCCGCCGGTCAGGTACCCGACCGTCCCGCCCGCGATGCCACCGACCAGCAACGCGACCAGCGCGACGCCGGCGAGCAGCTTCCCGCCGGACCGCTTCGGCTGCGGCGGGGCCGCGTCGTAGACGGCCGTGCCGGGCTGCCCGTACGGGTTCGGCGGCGGGTAGACGCTCTGCGGGTTCTGGCCGGACGGCATCTGCGCACCCTGGGCGGACCAGGGGTTCGCGTGCTGCGCGCCGTACGACGGATCGGCCCCGGTCACCGCGTGGTAGGACGGCTCGGAGTACTGCGGCGCGCCGCCGGACTCGGGCTGGGCCTGCTCACCGTACGAGCTCCCCGGCCAACCGCCCTGAGCCGCCTGCCGGCCGGTCTCGGGGTGCCTCGGCGCCGCGGGGTCGTGTGCGCTGGGGTCGTTCTCGGTCATGTCCTCACCTTGCGCGATGGTCCTGAGAGGTTCCTGAGCCGAACCTGTGCATCGGAGATGAGTATGGCCGGGTTCAGCCCGCCGCGCGGAGCCGTTCCGCGATCTGCTCCGGCGTCGCGTCGTTGATCCACACCGCCATGCCCGACTCGGACCCCGCCAGGTACTTGAGCTTGTCCTTCGCGCGCAGCACGGAGAACAGTTCCAGGTGGAGCCAGCCGAGGTCGCGGTCGCGGCGCACCGGCGCCTGGTGCCACGCCGCGATGTAGGGCAGCGGCCGGTCGTACAGCGCGTCGCAGCGGCGCAGGACGTCGAGGTAGACGTCGGCGAAGTCGTCGCGCTCGGCGTCGGTCAGCGCGGGAAGGTCCGGGACCTGCCGGTGCGGCACGATCTGGACCTGGACCGGCCAGCGGGCGGCCGGCGGCACATACGCCGTCCAGTGCTCGCCGGAAGCCACCACGCGCGCGCCGGACTTGCGCTCGGCCGCCAGCACGTCGCCGAGCACCGGGCGGCCGTGTTCGGCCTGGTAGGCGCGGGCGACTTCGAGCATGCGCTCGGTCTTCGGCGTGACGAACGGGTAGCCGTAGATCTGCCCGTGCGGGTGCGACAGCGTGACGCCGATCTCCTCGCCGCGGTTCTCGAACGGGAAGACCTGCTCCACTCCGGGCACTTCGGACAGCCCGGCCGTGCGGTCCGCCCACGCGTCGACCACGGCCCGCACCTGCTTCGGGCTCAGCCCGCCGAAGGAGCCGTCGTGGTTGCTGGTGAAGCAGACGACCTCGCAGCGGCCACGGCCGGGCCGCACCGGCACCAGCCCGAGACCATCCACAGTGGACGGCTCGCCGATGACGTCTTCGGCGAAGGAGGGAAACCGGTTCTCGAAGACGACGACGTCGTAATCGCTTTCCGGGATCTCGCTCGGCTTGCCGGGCTTGCTCGGGCACAGCGGGCAGAGGTCCGCGGGCGGCTTGTAGGTCCGCGTCTGCCGGTGGGCGGCCATCGCGACCCATTCACCGGTCAGCGGGTCCAGCCGGATCTCCGACGCGGCCGAAACCGGCGGCAGGTCGCGGGTGTCCTCGGCGACGCGGTCGGGCGCGCCGGACTGGTCGAAGTAGATGATCTCCCGGCCGTCGGCCAGGTGTCGTACGGTGCGCTTCACGCTTCTTGGGCCTCGTCCGTCTCCGCCGTTTCGGCGATCATGAGTTCTCCCGCCCGTTCGGCGAGTATTTCCTTGGCCTCGTCGGGAATCCCGTCATCGGTGACGACGACGTCGGCCTCGTCCAGGTCGGCGATCGTGGAGATCCCGACGGTGCCCCACTTGGTGTGGTCGGCGAGCACGACCAGCTTGCGCCCGGCCTCGACCAGCGCGCGGTCGGTCTCGCTCTCGGTGAGGTTCGGCGTCGTGAACCCCGGCCCGTCGGCCATCCCGTGCACCCCGAGGAAGACGACGTCGAGGTGCAGCGACCGCAGGCTGTGCACGGCGACCGGGCCGACCAGCGCGTCCGACGGCGTCCGCACCCCGCCGGTGAGCACGACCGTGCGGTCCGGCTGCGTCGACCCGCGGAGCACGTCGGCGACCTGGATCGAGTTGGTCACGATGGTGAGGCCGGGGATGGCGTCGAGCGCGCGGGCGAGGGTCCACGTGGTGGTGCCGGCGGAGATGCCGATCGCGGTGCCGGGCCGGACGAGCGTCGCGGCGAGTTCGGCGATGGCTTCCTTCTGCGCCCGCTGACGCACGGACTTCGCCTCGAACCCGGGTTCATCGGTGCTCTTGCCGACGACCGAGGTGGCGCCGCCGTACACCTTCTCGACCAGCCCGCGCCCGGCGAGGACGTCGAGGTCGCGGCGCACCGTCATGTCGGACACGCCCAGCCTGGTGACGAGGTCACTGACCCGGACCGCGCCGGTCCGGCGTGCCTCTTCCAGGATCACCGCCTGTCGCTGACGCGCCAGCACCGTTCAACTCCGTCCCGTCCGCACCTCAACCACACAAAATCCTACACGATTCAACACAGGATCCGCAGGGTCAGTGCGGGTGAACTTCGAAACAGCAGGTCACGGCGCAGGCAGGAGATGAGGTGTCACGCTCCAGACGAACAACACCACCGCGGGCGTCAAGAGCGCAACCCGCCACGCCCGCGGCAGCTCCGCCGCGGTGACGATCGCGGCGAGCGCGTAGCCGGCGGCGGTCAAGGCCAAGATCGCCACCACCGGCCGGTTCGCCGTGTCGACGACCGGAACGACCAGCGCCAGCGCGAGGAACGGCCCGGCCGAAGCAACCGGCCACGCCGGCCGGACGCGGCCCAGCGCCATCGCCGCCGCCGAGAGCAGCCACGCACCGGCGAACAGGAGCGGCTCCTGCAGGATGGGCACGACCCAGCAGCCGGTGCCGGTGCACAGGTGCGCCGGCACCACCAGCAGGACCAGCGCCGCGAGCACCCCGCCGACCGCCGACACCAGGCAACGGCGGGCCCATTCGCGAAACGACATCCGCGGATACTGGCCGAGAACGGCTCAGCCGGGAGCCCCCGGCAACCGGATCGTCATCAACGCGCCGCCTTCCGGAGCCCGAGACGCGTACACCGCGCCGCCGTGCCGCTCGGCCGCGTGCTTCACGATCGCCAGCCCAAGGCCCGAGCCGGGCAGCGTTCGCGCCTCCGACGAGCGGTAGAAGCGGTCGAACACCTTGGGCAGGTCCTCTTCGGCGATGCCCGGGCCGGCGTCCGCCACCTCGACGACCGCGGTGCCGTCGCCGAGCGGGTACAGCCGCACCCAGACCGTCGAGTCGGGCGGCGAGAACTTCACCGCGTTGTCGAGCAGGTTCAGCACCGCGCGCTCGAGCGAGCTGTTGTCGCCGGTGAGCACCCACGGCTGCAGCGAGACGTCGAAGTTGATCTCGCCCGCGCGCCGGCGTGCCCGGTCGAGCGCCCGCTCGACGACGTCCAGCAGCTCGACGCGTTCGAAGCGCTCGCGCGGCTCGTCCTGGCGCGCGAGTTCGACCAGGTCGCCGATGAGCTGGGTCAGCTCGTCGAGCTGGCCGCTGATGTCCGCGACGATGTCCGCGCGGTCCTCGTCCGGCAGCGGCGGCGCCCCCGGCTTGCTCGCCGCGAGCAGCAGCTCGAGGTTGGTGCGCAGCGACGTCAACGGCGTCCGCAGCTCGTGCCCGGCGTCCGCGACCAGCTGGCGCTGGCGTTCCTGCGAGTCCGCGACCGTGCCGAGCATGGTGTTGAAGGTCTGCGTGAGACGCGCGAGCTCGTCGTCGCCGCTGACCGGGATCGGCCTCAGGTCGCCGGTCTTGGCGACGCGCTCGGCGGCCGACGTCAGCCGGTCGACCGGGCGCAGGCCGGCGCGCGCCACCGCGGTGCCGGCCGCGGCGGCGACCAGGATGCCCGCGCCGCCGATCAGGAACAGGACCAGGGCGAGCTCGTTCAGCGTGCGCTTGGTCGGCCCCATTGACTGGGCGAGCACGATCGCCTCGCCGTGCCCGGACGGCAGCGCGACCACGCGGCTGTCGGTGCGGAAGTCGGTCCGCAGCGACTGCGGCGAGTCGCCGTTCGCGACGTCCAGCTCGCGCTGGTCGAACGGCGGCGCCGAGCTCGACAGGGGGTAGGTCATCACGGCGTGCTGGACGTCGGGAGCGGCGTTCAGCTGCCCGATCTGCAGGTCGGCGCTGGCGAGGAACGCGCCGGGGACCTGCCGCAGCTCGGTCTGCACCTGCGGCGAGTCGACCGCCGCCTGGGCGCGCGCCATGAGGCCGTCGTCCAGCTGCTGGTACAGGTTGCTGCGCACGACCATGTACGCACCGATCGACACCAGCGCGACGGCGCCGGCGACACAGGCGGCGGCGAGCAGCGTGACCCGGCCCCGCAGCGAGAACCGGCGCGTCCCCCAGCGCGTGCCGCGGGGGTCGCCGGGCTCGATCACGGCGGGGTTTCCCTCAGGACGTACCCGACCCCCCGCACCGTGTGGATCAGCCTCGGCTCCCCCTCCGCCTCCGTCTTGCGGCGCAAATAGCCGACGTAGACCTCCAGCGCGTTGCCCGACGTCGGGAAGTCGTAACCCCATACTTCCTCCAGGATCCGGCCACGCGTGAGGACGTGCTTCGGGTAGGAAAGGAACAGTTCCAGCAGGGCGAATTCGGTGCGGGTCAGGCTGATCTCGCGGCCGCCGCGGCGGACCTCCCGGGTGCCGGGGTCGAGGGTCAGGTCCGCGAAGGACAGGACCTCCGACGCCTGGCCGTTCTGGCCCTCCGGGACGGCGCGGCGCAGCAGCGCCCGCAGCCGGGCGAGCAGCTCCTCGAGCGCGAACGGTTTCGGCAGGTAGTCGTCGGCGCCGGCGTCCAGCCCGGAGACGCGGTCGGAGACGGTGTCGCGGGCGGTGAGCACGAGGATCGGCAGGTCGTCGCCGGTGCTGCGCAGGCGGCGGGCCACCTCGAGGCCGTCCAGCCGGGGCATCATGACGTCCAGCACCATCGCGTCCGGCCGGTCGGCGATGATCGCCTCCAGCGCCTGCGCACCGTCACTGGCCAGCTGGACCTGGTAGCCGTTGAACTCCAGGGACCGCCGAAGCGACTCACGGACGGCGCGGTCGTCGTCCACCACAAGGATGCGCATGGCGCTAGTTTTACGCAGCGTGCTGAGACCCGCCTAAGAACACACGCAGAACTCACAAAGGATTTCTCACTCGGGACCGCGCGCGACCGGCGCGTTCCAGTGCCGCCAGAGCGCGACCATCCTGACGGAAACCACGACGGCCGCCGCGACGACGGTCACGGGACCTTCGGGCAGTCGCACAGCGTGACCGACGGCGACGAGCGCCGAGCCGGCCAGCGCGGCCACGGCGTAGATCTCCTTCCGCAGGACGAGCGGGATTTCCCGGAGCAGGAGATCGCGCACGGCACCGCCCCCGATGCCGGTCGTCATCCCGATCAGACACGCGGCGTAGACGGTCGCGCCGGCGTTGAGCGCGATGGTGGTCCCGGCGGTGGCGAAGACACCGAGCCCGAGCGCGTCCGCGAGGAGAACGCCCCGCCGCAGCCGCGCGACCTGCGGGTGGAAGACGAAGACGACGAGGGCGGTCCCGGCGCAGACGGCGAGGTAGGGCCAGTTCCGCAGGGTCGTGGGCGGGTGGATGCCCAGCAGGACGTCCCGGATGACGCCGCCGCCGAGCGCGGTGGTGAGCCCGACGACGACAACACCGAAGACATCGAGCCGAGCCCGCACGGCGGCGAGCGCCCCGGACGCCGCGAAGGCGACGAGCCCGACGAACTCCAGGGCCGTGAGCAGCATTTATTGGTCTAGGAGTCCACCGCGGTAGGCCAGCAGCGCGGCCTGCACCCGGTTGGCGGCGCCGATCTTGGAGAGCACGGCGGAGACGTACCCCTTGACGGTGGCTTCGGAGAGGTGAAGCCGCCCACCGATCTCGGCGTTGGAGAGTCCCTGGCCGATCAGGGCGACGACCTCACGTTCGCGTTCGGACAGCGAGGCGAGCAGCTTGCGGGCGGGCTGAGCAGCGCGTTGTTCGTCCCGATGAGACTGAACCATCCGCGCGGCCACGCCGGGATCGAGCACGGCGCCGCCCCTGGCCAGGTCCCTGACCGCGCGCAGGAGCGCCGCCGGATCGATGTCCTTGAGGAGGAAGCCGTTGGCGCCCAGCCTGAGCGCGAGGCTGACGTATTCGTCGATGTCGAAGGTGGTCAGCATGGCCACAGTGGGCGGATCGGGCAGGGCGAGGATGGCCCTGAGCGCGCGGATGCCGTCGTCGGGAGCCCGCATCTTGATGTCGAGAAGCGCCACGTCCGGGTGATACCGCCGAGCGACCTCCACCGCGGATCTGCCATCGCTCGCCTCGCCCACGATCTCGATGTCCTGGGCCCCGGACATCATCGCGCGCAGTCCCGAGCGCACCAGTTCCTCGTCGTCGGCGAACATGAGCTTGATCAACGAAGCCCTCCGCAGCAGCCGGTGGAGGCGGCTCCCCGCATCCCGTTAACGAAGGTTACCTACTGTTGTTCAGCAGTTCGAAACCAGACACGACCAGGTGAGGCACTGGTCCGTCCAGGTCAGGTGCGGTGGCCCCTGCGGCGGGGTGTACCCCGCCTGTCGGCTGCGGGTGAGAACCACTCACCTGGGTGACTACGACCGTCGGGTTGCTCCATCCGTGCCCCTGGTGCTGGGCCACCCTTCGGCAAGCTAAGCTTGCCTCGCAGCAGCAGGCCCTCGTAGCTCAGGGGATAGAGCACCGCTCTCCTAAAGCGGGTGTCGCAGGTTCGAATCCTGCCGGGGGCACTCACTGACCAGGCGTTTCGACCGGTCGCCCCTGTTCCTCCTGCAGGGCCGGCCCAGGGCGACGTTGGTCCAGGCGACACTGCAGATGGTTCGTCGAGCGGTGTATCGGTCGAGTCCATTGTGTGTTGTGGTGGCAGGCGTTGGCGGTTGTTGTATCGAATAGTCGTGGTCTGCGCGCGTGCGAATGATGCCAAATAGCGGAGCGCCGATCGGTTCATTGCCGAGCACTCCGATCCCGCCCTGCCGTGATCTCCGCCGTCAATCGCGGCTCGGGCCGATGTGTCCGGCTGCGACGGCTCAGCCGAACAGTCCGCGGATGTCGTCGGCGTCCAGGTTGCTGCCGAAGGCGTTTCCTTCGTCCATGACGCCGGCGAACAGGGCAGCTTTCCGCGCTTTGAGCTCCATCACCTTCTCTTCGATCGTGCCCTTCGCGATGAGGCGGTAGACCATGACGTTCCTGGTCTGGCCGATGCGGTGCGTGCGGTCCACCGCCTGTGCCTCGGTCGCCGGGTTCCACCAGGGGTCGAGCAGGAAGCAGTAGTCCGCCTCGGTGAGGTTCAGCCCGAACCCGCCTGCCTTGAGACTGATCAGGAACACCGGCGCCTGGCCGCTCTTGAACTGCTTCACCACGGCGGCCCGGTTCCGGGTCTTACCGTCGAGGTAGCAGTACGGCACCCCGGCGGCGTCGAGGCTCCGGCGCACGAAGTCGAGGAATCCCGTGAACTGGCTGAACACCAGGGCTCGGTGCCCGCCGTCGACGACGTCGTGCAGCTGTTCGAGCAGGGCCTCCACCTTGGCGGAAGACAGCTTGGCGTGTTTCTCGTCCACCAGTCCGGCGTGCAGGCTGAGCTGGCGCAGCAGGGTCAGCGAACGCAGGATGGTGAACCGGTTCCGGTTGAGGTCGTCGATCAGGCCCAGCACCTTCTGCCGCTCCCGCTGGAGGTATGTCTCGTAGATCTTGCGGTGCCGCGGGGCGAGGTCCACTTCGAGGACCTGTTCCTGCTTCGGCGGGAGGTCGGCGGCTACCTGCTCCTTGGTGCGGCGTTTGACCAGGGGCTTGATCCGCCGGCGGAACCGCGCGAGCAGGTCGGCGTCGCCCTGCTTCTCGATCGGGCGCGCGTAGTACTCGGCGAACCGGGCCGGGTTCGGGAACAGGCCCGGTGCGGTGATCGACAGCAGCGACCAGAGCTCCATCAGGCTGTTCTCCATCGGCGTGCCGGTGATGGCCAGCTTGAACGAGGTCGGCAGCTGCCGCACGCACTGGTAGATCTTCGACTGGTGGTTCTTGGCGAACTGGGCCTCGTCCATGATCAAGCCCGACCACGGGAGCTCGGCGTACTCGTCGAAGTCGAGCCGGAACAACGTGTGCGAGGTGACGACGACGTCCGCGCCGGCGATCGTTTCGGCGAGCGTGCCGCCGCGGCGGCTCGTGGTGTCTCCGATCGGCACCACGTTCAGGCCGGGCGCGAACCGGGCGGATTCGGTCACCCAGTTCGTCACCACGCTGGTCGGCGCGATGACGAGGAACGGCGCGAGCGCGGGGTCTTCCCGCTTGGCGTGGCAGATCAGGGCCAGGGACTGCAGTGTCTTGCCCAGCCCCATGTCGTCGGCCAGGATGCCGCCGAGCTGGAACTTCCACAGGAACGCCAGCCAGCGGAACCCGTCCAGCTGGTACGGGCGCAGCCGCGCGTCGAGCGTCGCCGGTGGGTTCGTCGTGTCGACCTCGTCGATCGACCGCAGCGCCGCGAGCTGGCGCTGCCACGCCTTGGCTTGGCGGCCGACCACTCCGAGCGCGGCGAGCTCGTCCCAGAGCCCGACCTGGTAGCGGCTGATCCGCAGCGGGCCGCCGGGCGAGTCCTGCAGGGCTCGCGCCTCCTCGATCAGCTGACGCAGAGTGCGCAGCTCCGGCTTCTCGAGGGAGAAGTACGCGCCGTCGTCGAGCAGCAGGTACGGCTGGTCCGTGGCCAGTGCCGTGAACACCGACGTCAACGGGACCTTCCGGCCCTCGACGGTGATCGTGACATCGAGGTCGAACCAGTCCGTTTCGCCCGCGCCGGCCTTGGTGGAAACGCCGATGGACACAGAGTCGCCGGCTTCGCGGTAGTCGGCCGGGGTGCCGTCGATCTCGATCGCGACGCCTGCCTGATCGGCCAGCTGCGGCAGCATTTCCGTGGTGAACCGCATCGTGTCGATTCCGGCGAGCGTCGTCTCCGCCGAACCCGGCATGGGCAGGCCGGACTGCTCGAGCGAGGTCAGGACGGCCCGCTCCGCGGCGGCATCGCGGTACCCGTCCTCCGGCCGGGCCGGTCCCAGCGGTGCACGGACCTCCGATTCGTCGATCCGGTAGGCCCACTCCCAGCTGAGCTCCAGCGCGTGGCCCGTCCCGTAGGTCGCGTGCAGGGTCAGCGTCGGATCCGAGATGACCGGTGGGGTGAAGGTTTCGTCGGACGACACGATCGGGGCAATGTGCCGCAGCCGGGGGTAGTACTCGTCCCGGAACCGGGATGCCTGTTCGGCGGGAATCTCGAGGCTCTGGCCGGCGAGCACCATCCGCTGCAGAGGCACTGGCACGGGCTTGGTGAGCCGGGCAAGCCGGATGTGCCAGTGGCGGGGGTCGTCGCCGGCCTGCACGTCCGTGGGGTCGGTGTAGACCAGCCCATGGCCATCTTGCCCGACGAACCGGATCGGCACGACGTCCACGTGCTTGCCGTCGACGTAGAAAGCTGGGCGCACCACGAACGCCCCCTCATCGGTGACGTCGAGGCAAAGCTCGGCCGGGTGATACGGCGCCACCTCGCCGAGAGCTTTCCGGTTGTGCACCAGACGGATGCCGACAGCTTCCGCTTCGTCGAGAAGTGGCCAAAGCCGCCGGCTCTCGAACGCGGCGAAGTCGATTGATTTCACGTCGGCGTAGTAGCCGGAATTCGGATCGCGTGTGCGATGGACGGCGTAGAATTCCCTGAGCACCCGCACCTGTGCCTCGATATAGCCCTGATGGGTGAGGGAGCCGAGCTTGCTCCAGCTCAGCGAGCCACCGATCCAGCCGGTCCGGCCCGGCTGGACCAACCGGGCGGACACTGCCGTCGCCCGCCCGGCGGGCGACAGTGCCAGTTCGATGGCCAGCGGGATGGCGTCCGGCCGACGTGCCGGATCGGCTGAGCCGAGCAGGGAGTCGAGGGACGCCGCCCAGCTCGGGGCTTTCGGCGTCAGGGGACGTCCGACCCGCACGGTCCGCGGCTTGTGAACGCGCACGGGCGGCTCCTCGTCGGCGACGGCCGTGAGCGCCAGAGCTGCGACGTGCTTGCAATTGAAGCCCACCGGGCAGGTGCATTCGCCGTGCTCGAACCCGTAGGGTTGCCCGTCGACGACGGAGAAATAGGCCGACGTCTCGTAGACTTCACCCCTACCCAGGACTTGCCCGTGCAGCGCGTGCTCCGAGTTGCTCCATCGCGACGACAGAACCGCGTTGCGGCGCGCGTAGTCGACGCCTCTCGCGAAGAAAGTCGGGCCCACAACCGCTTCGATCTCGTCGGGATCGATGTCGAGCAGAGTGACTCGCTGCATGCCCCGCAAGATATCGGTCGGTGCCGACCTTTCTTCCGCGCCATGCCGCCCGAGCTGGATCTGCGACGGATGTGACAGATGATGCGGGGTGGAGCGCGGCTGTCCCGGTCGGTCAGCCCCACGGCTTGAGCATGCCGGATTGAGCGCCAGGGATAGTCTGTCCGCATGCTCGGCTTGGACAAGTTCGACCTCGACGACATCGCGATGGCCTTGCAGGACCAGACCGACTACGAGCACTTTCACCTGGTCGACCCGCGAACAGGCGAGATGGGATTCTGGACCCGGGACTGCGGGATCGACGGCCGGCACCCGGTCGACCTCGACGACCTGGACCTGATCGCGATCCAGCCACTGCCCTCCTACGTCTGGTACCAGGACATGGCGGACTTCGCCGAAGCTATCAGCGATGAGCGAGCCGGCCAGCGGCTGGCGAGAGCCATTCGCGGCAAAGGTGCCTTTCGCCGCTTCAAGGACGAGTTGCATGAGGAGTACCCGGAACTTCTCGATGCTTGGCACGAATTCAGTGACATCCGGGCGCGACGTCGCGCGGTGGAATGGCTCGCCGACAACGAACTCATCGACCGTGACACCGCCGATCGATTCATTGCCGAGCACTCCGATCCTGATTTGCCGTGAGACACCCAAGAGCAACTGGCCAAAGCGGCGTGCGCAGTCAGACGAGCTCACCGACCGCCGCCGTCACCTGGCACGCTGCCCCTGCAGACTGCACTCAGGGCGACTGGCCAGGCCGTTCAAGACCGAGGTGCTCGGCGTCGAGGTCACCGTGACCCGAACCACGTCGAACGGTTCGCCGAAGCGCTGCGCGGCAAGGGATTCGACCCTGTGGTTCTCCGGGGCGGCATGGGCGCGAAAGCACGCGCGGGCGCCCAGGAGCGACTCGTACCTTCCGCCGAAGCACCATTGCTGGCCGTCGCCACGGGACCGTACGTCGGCGAAGGGTTCGACTGTCCGGTGGTCGACACCTTGTTCCTTGCGGCTGCGATCGCGTTCAGGGGCCGTCTGGTCCAGTACGTCGGGCGCGTTCTCCGGACCCGCGGCGGGCAAGCGGTTGACGACTCGATCGGAACGTCAAGACTCGGGCCAGCTCCAATCCGGGTGCGGCTCCGCCGGGAATGGCTCAAGCCCCAGATAGTGCCGGTAGGCGGCGTGAAGCCAAGCAGCCGCCGTCTCGGGTGGGAAGCGGATGTCCGCCAGGTCGAGCTCGATATTTTCCGAGGCCCTGCGGCACACCGCGAACGGAGGACGCAGCCAGTCTCCGCGGCCGAATTCCAGCACCTTCACCGGCTCGCCGTTCGCGATCGCCTCAGCCGGCAGATCCAGCTCGGTTTCCAGAGCCTCGGCGAATGCCTCGACTTCATCCTCGTACCAGCCGTGGGTGACGACCGTTTCGATCACCGCGTCGAACGGTGACTCCTCCGGCTCGGCCACAGCACCGCTGAGGCGGCGGTTGATGTCGTCCTGGTCGAACCGGATCACCCGGAACTGGGTGTCTTCGACCGGCACTTCCCCACGACCGGCCACGCACACCGGATAGGTGAGCGACGGATCGACGTCCAAGACCTGCTCCAGCTCGATGTCATGGCGCCAGTCGTCACCGAAGTCGTAGGTGTAGCCGAGGCGCTTGCGGGTGCGGGTGAAGGCCTCGCCGACCGTGATCTCTTCCTCGTCGTTCATGTCGTAGCCCGGGCTGCCGTACTGCCGGTTGCCGACGGTGAAGCCGTGCAGGTGCTCGTCGTCCCAGCGCATCACCACCTGGATCACCCGGTGCAGGTCGCCGAGGGTCGCGTCCGAGTGAATCAGCACGCGCCGCCAAGAACCCATGCCCGTCAGGGTGACCTTCAGCTGGCAGATCCGGCCTGGTTCCACATGCGGATCGGCGGACACCGTGGCGCCGCGGGCGAGTTCTCCCAGTGCCCAACGGCCGAGGTCGGTGAGCTGCCGCCGCTTCGTCACGGCGCCGAACTCGATCAGGATCTCGACCGGTAACGCACGGGACCGCGCGGGTTCGCCTGCCGCGAGCGCGGTGAGTGCCGCATGGCCGTCGGCCAGCGCCTCGACGGGATCCTCGTCTTCGAAGTTCGCCGAGAGCGCCGCCGCGAGAGCCCGCAACCACAGCGATGGGGTGACCTCCATCGGCGGACCGGCCTTCACGACGCCGCCTTCGAGCGAAATGGCCCCTACGGCCAACGCGGCTGTCCACAAGCGGTTCCAATGCGGGATGTCCCCGGCCGAGCGGAACCTCTCCGGGACCGGAATCCCGGTTTCCGCGCTCGCACGCCGCAGGTCTGCCGGGCGGAGCACGCCTTTGGATGTCACAGGCTTGCCGTCGCCCACCCACTCCGCTATCCGGCGAATCTCGATGAAAGCCGCACAGTCCTGGGCAGGCTTGGTCACGTCGAACATGTTCATCGCCACCCATCGTGGCACGAGTGCCTACGGCTACCCCGACCACGCGATGACAACGGCTTGACCTGGTTGCCGCCTTCTCAAAAGCGGCCCGATGTGAAAAGCTTTTGACCAGTCAGCTTCTGACAACGTTGTCACCCGGGAGGCGCCATGGGGTCGCAAGGCAGACGGCTCGCCGCGGTCGCGGCCATCGGGCTCGTGGTCGCCGCCACGACGCAAGCCACCGCGCACGCCGCCACGACGGTCGATCCGGTGGGCTTGGTCAACCCCTTCGTCGGTACGCAGAACTTCGGCAACACCTTCCCCGGCGCCAGTGCGCCCTTCGGGATGGTGCAGGTCAGTCCCGACACCGGTGGCCAGGGTGGCTACGACTACCTGCAGAACTCCATCTACGGCTTCAGCCAGACGCACCTCTCCGGCGTCGGCTGCGGGGTCATGGGTGAGCTGCCCATCATGCCCACCACCGGCGCCGTGGACAACGTTGACAAGGATGCCTACAAGTCCGAATACCGCCACGACGACGAGCATGCCGAGCCCGGGTACTACCGCGTCGGGCTCAAGAAGTACGGCATCGATGCCGAGCTGACCGCCACCGCGCGCACCGGGTGGCAGCGCTACACCTTCCCCGCCACCGGGCAGGCGAACGTCCTGTTCAACACCGGTCAGGCCAACCAGTCCGTCAAGGACTCCGAGATCCACGTCGTCGGCGATCGGACCCTCGAAGGGCGGGTCAAAGCCGGTGGGTTCTGTGCCGGGCATGACGAGCACACCGTCTACTTCACCGCCTCCTTCGATCGCCCCTTCAGTTCCTTCGGGACCTGGCGAGGCTCGACGCGCACCGAAGGCAGCCGGGACGCCGCCGGCACCGGTGGGAACGGTGCCTGGGTCAGCTTCGACGCCGCCACCGATCACGACGTCGTCCTCAAGGTCGGCCTGTCCTACACCGGGCTCGACGGCGCGCGGAAGAACCTCGCGGCGGAGACCAAGGACAGCTTCGACTTCGACGCGACGAAGACCGCGCTGCACCAGCAGTGGGTCGACAAACTGGGTGCGATCAAGATCGCCGGGGGCACCAGCGAGCGGCAGACGGCCTTCTACACCGCGCTCTACCACGCGCAGCTGCACCCGAACCTCGCCGGCGACACCGACGGTGCCTACACCGGCTTCGACGGCAAGGTGCACACCGCGAACGGCTACACGCCCTACCAGAACTTCTCCCTGTGGGACACCTACCGGCCGCAGAACCAGCTCCTCGAAATGCTCGAACCGCAGGTCGCGCGGGACGTCGCCTTGTCGGTCGTCGCCATCGGGCGGGATGGTGGGTGGCTTCCGCGGTGGGCTCTCGCCGAGAGCGAAACCAACATCATGACCGGCGATCCCGTGACGCCGTTCCTCGTCGAGGCGTGGTCGAAGGGGCTGCTCGCCGGACACGAAGAAGAGGCCTACGCGCTTCTGAAGAAGAACGCGACCAGCACACCACCCGCCGATTCGCCGTACAACGGGCGGTCCGGGGTCGACTACTACAACGCGCGCGGGTACATCCCGAGCGGGCTGGAGCTCGGCAAGGACTGCGCGGCCAAGGGCGGCGACAACGACTGCGAGCACCCGGCTTCGGCGACCATGGAGTACTCCGCGGCCGACGCGGCGCTCGCGCTCATGGCGCGTGGTCTGGGCCACCAGGCCGACGCGCGGATGTTCGCCGACCGCGGTCAGTGGTACCGCAACCTCTGGGACTCCACGATCCGGCAGTTCCGCCCGCGCACCACCGAAGGCACCTTCCTCACGCCGTACAACCCCGTCGACGCCGATCACCAGTTCCACGAGGGCGGCGCCCACCAATACCAGTGGCTCGTGCCGCAGGACCCCGCCGGGCTCGTCTCCCTGATGGGCGGCCGGACCGCGACCGAGAAGCGCCTCGATTCCTTCTTCGCGTACGACAACCTTCTCAAGGACCCCGCCGGTACCGCGCGGAAGGACTGGATCGCCAGCCCCTACGACTACTACGGCAAGGCCACCTACAACCCGAACAACGAACCCGATCTGCTCGCGCCCTACACGTACAACTGGGTCGGGGCGCCGGCGAAGACCGCGACCGTCGTCCGCGCGGCGATGACGCTGTTCACCACCGGGCCGGACGGCATGACCGGCAACGACGACCTCGGCACCATGTCCGCCTGGTACGTCTTCTCCTCGCTCGGGCTCTACCCGACGATGAGCGGCGCGAACTTCCTCGCGCTGTCGAGCCCGCAGTTCGAGTCGGCGACCGTCCGGATCGGACAGTACGGAACCTCCCAGGGCGGGACGCTGACCGTGTCGGCGCCGGGCGCGAGCGACGCGAACCGGTACATCCAGAGCGTCTCCCTCAACGGCCGCGCCGTCCGGCAGACGTCCCTCGACTGGGCCGCCATCGCCCACGGCGGGTCGCTGAACCACAAGCTCGGCGCGAAGCCGTCGGACTGGGGCACGTCCGCCGCCGCGGCGCCGCCTTCGGTGAACAACGCCGCCGGCGATCTGCGTCGGCACGTCGACGCGTCGCTGCGGCAGACGTCCGTGGTCATCCCCGCCGGTGCGGCCCAGCAGGTGCACCTCGACCTCGACGTCCTCGCGCAGAACCCGGCCCTGCAGCCGGTCACGGTTTCCGTCTCGGCTCCCGGCTGGAAGGCCCGGATGCAACCGTTCGACGTGGTCTGGTCCGGGCGGCTGCCGGTGCAGAAGACGGTGCCGATCACCGTCACCGTGCCCGCGGGCGCGGCGCCCGGGACGTATCCGGTGCAGGTCACGGTGTCCGGGCTGGGCGCGAACACCGTGACGCGGTCGGCGACGGTCGAGGTCCGGACGCCCTCGGCGTGCGCTTCCTCCGGACCGCAGTGCGCGGTGGACCTGAGCCGCGACCGCAACCACGACGGCACGGCCACGGTGACGGCGTCGTCGGAAGGCAACTTCGACGGCGGCGGCTGGAGCTACGACGCCGCCCTGCTCCCGGCGGCCGGCCCGGTGGTCTGGGACGGCGTCACCTACGCCGCGCCGGACGCTTCGGGGACTTCACCCAACTTCGTGGAGGCCCGCGGCCAGTCGCTGCTGCTCCCGGCAGGCCAGCGGACGGCGTTGAAGCTCGTCGGGGCGTCGCACAACGGGCCGGTGTCGACGACGCTGACCGCGCACTACACCGACGGCACGAGCGCGGACCTGGCGTTGACGTTCGGCGACTGGGCCGGGTCGGGCAGTCCGGTGCTGCTCGAGATGCCGCACCGGATCAAGGCGGGCAGCGGCGTCGACGGGCCGCCGGTCCGGCTGTTCGGCATCTCGGCCGGGGTGGACGGCGGGAAGACGCTGCAGTCGGTGAGCCTGCCGAACGACCCGCGGGTGGAGATCTACGCGCTCACCCTGACGTGACGGCGTCAGCCGCGGACTTCGGGCGCTTGCGGTGGGCGGTCGAGCTTGCGGAACTCGACCCACTGGCGGCTGGTCTCGTCCCAGACGACCTGGTGCCGGGCGAAGAACTCCTCGAGACGTTCGCGGCTCAGCTCGGTCTCGGGTGTCGTGACGATGTAGTAGTCCACCTCGTCGCGAAGGCGGTTGAAGCGGTAACGCGTCTCCGTCATCAGTACCCAGCGCGAACGCCAGTTGAAGAACGTCTCGAGCCCGCCGAGCACGGTGACCAGCGCGACCATCGGCAGCGCGATCGACGCCCTGGCCGGGATCTCCGGGATGCCGAGCACCACGGTCGACGCCGCCGTGAGCAGGAGGGCGCTCACCCGGACCATCGACGCGCGACGGCGGAACTGGCTCTTCCGGCTGTCCACCCAGTCCATGTCGCCCGAGATCAGGTCCCGGAAAGCGAGCAGCGAGTCACGCAGCGAACGGCCCGGATCACGACCGGCGACTTCGAGGAACCCGCGTTCGGAATCGAGGGTGCGACCGGGCACCGGGCGTTGAGGCGGCATCGGGCCAGGGTCGTGGAATCTCAGCACCCCGGCAAGGCCGTCAAGCGACGATCCGGGGTTCGGACGCCAGCCGCGACAGGACGTGCGTGAGCCGCCGCGCCGCGACGTCCCACTCCTCCAGCGCGCTGCCGCGGCCCAGCGCCGCCGTGCGCAGGGAGCGGCGCAGCTCCGGGTCCGCGTACCAGCGGTGGAGCGCGTCGGCGAGTGCGAACGGGTCGTCCGGCTCGACCAGCAGGCCCGGCATCTCGCCGTCGGCGTCGACGCCCAGCGCGTCGTACACCCCGCCCACCTCCGCGGCCAGCACCGGGATGCCCCTGGCCAGCGCCTGGGCGACGAACATGCCGGGCGTCGCCGCGCGCGCCGGGACGACCAGCAGGTCCGCCGCGTTGTAGGCCGCGCCGAGGTCGACCGCGTCGCCGGCGAGGGTGATGCGGTTGCCGAGGCCGAGGCGCTCGATCGACCAGCCCAGTTCGTCGACGAACGCCCGGTCCGCCTCCAGCGAGCCCACGAAGACGCACGACAGCGCGAGGTGGTCGACCTCACCGAGGGCCTGGACCAGCAGGTCGTGGCCGTTGCGGCGGGTGACGTCGCCGACGCACAGCAGCCGGGACACGCCGTCCGCGCCCGCCGCGAGCGGCGCCGCGTCGGTGCCCGGCTTGGCGACGTAGACGCGGCTCGGGTCCAGGTCGTGGCGGTCGATCAGCAGCCGGGCCAGCCACGGGCTGGTCGCGACGACCATCCCGGCCATCCGCAGCGTCTCCCGCTCGCAGGCGTCCAGCTCGGCGGCGTGCGCCGGGTCGAGGCCGGGCTCGTCGGCGAGGGGCTGGTGCACCAGCACGGCCAGGCGCAGCCGCCGCGCGTGCGGGACGACGATCTCGGGCACGCCCGAGGCGATCATGCCGTCGAGCAGCACCACGGTCCGGTCGGGCAGCGCGGCGAGCGACCGCGCCAGCCGCCGCCGCGACGCCGCGTCCGGCTCCGGCCAGCCTCCGGCGATCGGCAGCTCCAGCACCGGCTGGCCGACGGCGGGCAGGTTCTGGCACATCCGCTTGTCGTAGGTGTCGCTGCCCGGCGGGGCGGCCGGGAGGATGAACACCATCGGGTCGGCGGCTCTCATCGCGCGCGCCGGGGCAGGTCGGTGGGAACGGACACGGCAACCTCCAGCGTGGGTCGACGGCGGTGACGGCTCATACGTCACACGCACCCCAAGCCGGGACGGTTCAGCTCTGTGCGTCAATCATCCAGACCCCGCCCACCTGGACCAGGGTGAAGGTGTCGTTCTCGGGGTTGCCGCCGTCGTAGGTGACGTGCGCGGTCACCCGGCCGGGCCCGACCTCCTTCTGCCCGGTCACCTGCACCGACTTGTACTTTCCCCAGAAGCTCTTGTACGTCTCGTAGGTCTGGTTGCGGGAAGCCTTGAAACGGGGCGTGAGCAAGTTCCACGCCGCCGCCGGGTTGCCCGGCAGCAGCCCGTAGTAAGCGGTGAGGGCGTCAACGGCGGTCTTCGACGAGGACACGGTCGAAACCGTCGGCGAGGTGGGCGGCGGAGCGGAGGTCGCCGAGGACGGCGCGGAGGTCGGCGGGGTCGACGGCGGCGTCGACGGCGTCGCGGAAGCCGAGGTGGACGGCGGCGGCGTGACCGGCGGAGCGGCGGTGTCCTGCGGCGGCTTCTGCCGCACGACCAGCAGGATCGCCACGACGACCGCGACGCACAGCAGCGCCGCCCCCGCCCCGACGGCGATCAGGCCCTTGCGCGCGCCCGGCGACACCGCGGTGACCTCGGCCGCGGGCACGGCGACGGCGGCCGGCACCGTCGGCACGGCCGGCGGGGTGGCCTCCGGGACCGTCGCGGCGAGTACCGACTCACCGGGCTCCGCCTCGGGCAGCAGGGCCCGCAGCTCCCGCTCGACCTCGTCCATCGAGGGCCGCTCGGCAGGCTCGGTGGCGAGCATCCGCTCCAGCAGCGGCGTCAGCCGGCCCGCCTTCTCCGGCGGGATGGTCTCGCCGCTGGACGCCTTGTAGAGCAACGCGATCGGGTTGTCGGCCGTGCCGTACGGCGCCTGTCCCTCGACGGCGGCGTACAGCGTGGCACCGAGCGAGAAGACGTCCGCCGCGAAGTCGACGTCTTCGCCGCGGGCCACCTCGGGCGCGAGGTACGCGGGCGTGCCGGCGATCTCGCCGGTGGCCGTCAGCTTGACGTCACCGATCGCGCGGGAGATGCCGAAGTCGGTGATCTTCGCCGTGCCGTCTTCGGCGACGAGGATGTTGGCCGGCTTCACGTCGCGGTGCACGACCCCGGCCCGGTGCGCGCCCGCCAGCGCCGAGCTGATCTGCACGCCGACGCGGATGGCGTCGTCCACCGTGGCCGGCCCGTCGGCGAGCGTGGCCGCCAAGCTCTTCGACGGCAGGTACTCCATCACCAGCCACGGCCGGTCCTCCTCTTCGAGGACGGCGAACACGGTGATCGCGTGGGAATGCTGCAGCCGGGCGGCGATCCGCGCCTCGCGCATCGCGCGGTTCTTCGCCTCTTCGGTGCGTTGCTCGTCATGGTCGTGCGGCAGCAGGAGTTCCTTGATCGCCACCGTGCGGTCGAGCTTTTCGTCCTGGGCGCGCCACACCGTGCCCATCGCCCCGCCGCCGATCGGCTCGAGCAGCCGGTACCGATCGCGGATCCGGCGACTTTCCACGAGCATCCACCATTCTCCGAGTGGCCGACGAGATCCGGTCAGCATGCCAGGCTGGGGAGCCGACCGGTACCAACGTAGCCGAAAACCTTGCGCGGACAGCGCAATCCCGACGATGCAAACTCGCGCTGTGGCGCCGCCCACGGTGTACCCGGAAATCCTAACGAACAACCCCGTACGCGCGATCAAGTGCGTCCACGATCTCCTTGCGCAGCCCGGCGCCGACGGCGATCGTCGCCGCGGAACCGACCGTGTGCTCGCTGCCGTCGCGGTCGACGACGGCGCCGCCGGCCTCGCGCACGAGCAGCACGCCGGCCATGGTGTCCCAGGGATTGTTGGACAGGATCAGTGCGGCGTCGAGCTTTCCGTCCGCGACCCAGGCGAGGTCGATCGCCGCGGTGCCGAGCATCCGGATCTTCTGCGCCCGCGCGCCGAGGTCCGACAGCAGCGTCAGCCGGGCGCGGTTCTTCTCCTCGGCGAGCTCGCCGATCGCGAAGTCGCCGACGGCGATCATCGCGTCACGCAGTTCCGTCGCGGCCGACGCGCCAACGCGCTCTCCGTTCGCGAAAGCACCTTCGCCGCGCGCGGCGGTGTACGTGACTCCGAGGTACGGCAGCGTGATCGCGGCGACCGTGCTGTGTTCGCCGTCCACGAGCGCCAGGGAAATCCCGCAGAGTGGAATTCCCCGCGCGAAGTTCGCCGTCCCGTCGATGGGGTCGAGCGCCCACCAGCGGCCGCCGCCGTCCCCGCTGCGGCCGCGCTCCTCGCCGAGGACACCGATCTCCGGCGTCTCGGCGGCGAGGAACTCCCGCAGCGCGTCCTCGACCGCCGTGTCGACGTCGGTCACCAGGTCGCGATCGCCTTTCGCGGAAACGGAAAAACTCGGGCGCGACCTGACGATCTCCGTCGCCTTCGCCACGGCCTCGCGCGCGACGTCCAGTAGTGCGGCATGCTCGGTCATGCCACCAACCTAGTGAAGGGCCGCGGAGATGACCGATCTGTTCCCGCTCGCCACCACCGCCGACGAGCGGGAGCGGCGGGCGTCGGTGGCGGTGCTGCCGATCGGCAGCTTCGAGCAGCACGGCGCGTACCTGCCGCTGGCGACCGACACGGTCATCGCGGCGACCCTGGCGAAGGCGCTGGCCGACGCGTACCCCGTCCTGCACCTGCCGCCGATCACGATCTCGTGCTCGCACGAGCACGCGGCGTGGGCGGGCACGGTCAGCATCTCGGCCCGCACGCTGCACGCCGTCGTCACCGACGTCGCCGCGTCGCTGAAAGCGTCCGGCGTGGACCGGCTGGTGCTGGTCAACGGGCACGGCGGCAACTACGTACTGTCCAATGTGGTCCAGGAGGCGGCGGGCGCGATGGCGCTGTTCCCGGGGGTCGCCGACTGGCAGGCGGCGCACACCGCGGCCGGCCTGCGGACGTCACTGGACGACGACATGCACGCGGGCGAACTGGAGACGTCGATCCTGCTGCACGCGCACCCGCACCTGGTCCGGCCGGGACACGAAACGGCCGACCACGTCACCGACCGGGAGCACCTGCTGACGCTGGGCCTGCGGGCGTACACGGAGTCGGGGGTGGTCGGCCGTCCTTCGCTGGCGAGCGCGGCCAAGGGGCACGTCCTGCTGGACACGCTGGTCCAGCGCTTCGCCGGGGTGCTCGAGGTGTTAGGCGCCTGAAAAGACCTGGTCCAGGTGCGGCAGCAGGTGGGCCATCCGCTCGGCCTTCGTCCGCAGGTACCGCAGGTTCTCCGGGTTCGGCGGAACCAGCAGCGGCACCTGCTCGCTGATGCGGATTCCGTAGCGCGTGAGCTGTTCGACCTTCTTCGGGTTGTTGGACAGCAGCCGCACCGAGCGGATGCCGAGATCGGTCAGGATGCCCGCCGCCGCGTGGTAGTCGCGGGCGTCGACCGGCAGGCCCTGCGCCACGTTCGCGTCGACCGTGTCGAGGCCCTCGTCCTGCTGCAGCCGCATCGCCTCGAGCTTCGCGAGCAGGCCGATCCCGCGGCCCTCGTGGCCCTGGACGTACACCAGCACGCCCGAGCCCTCCTCGACGATCCGGTCCATCGCCGCCGCCAGCTGGTCGCCGCACTCGCAGTGCGTCGAGCCGAAGACGTCGCCGGTCAGGCACTCGCTGTGCACCCGGGTCAGGGCGCCGAGCGGGGAGACGTCTCCGTACACCAGCGCGACCTGCTCGGTGCCGGTGCGGTCGAGGTACCCGACCGCGCGGAACGTCCCGTGCCGGGTCGGCAGCCGGGTCTCGACCACCCGCTCGACCACGGCCCGGCGCGGCAGATCCCCGACGATCTCACTTGCGGTCATGACTGCAACCCCACTTCCGTTTCGATCCCGGTGCCGGCCGCGACGCGCGGAGCGGGCACGGCACCGGTGTGCGGAGCGCGGGTCTCGCGGAACCCGGCGACGCTCCGGACGAGCAGGACACCGGCGCCGGGCAGGCTCGCGACCAGCGTGAGCACGCCGTAGACCACGGCGACGGTGACACCTTGGGCGGCCCCCAGACCGGCCGCGCCGAAGAGCAGGGCGCAGACGCCCTCGCGCGGGCCGAAGCCGCCGACGTTGAGCGGGAGGCCCATCGCGAGCAGCGCGAGGACCATCAGCGGCACGAGCTGCCACACCGGCGCGCCGACCCCGGCGACGCGGGCGGCGACGACGAACAGCGCCAGGTGCCCGGCCAGGGTCGCGGCGGACAGGAAGCCCACGCTGGGCCACGTCTCCCGGGTCAGCAGGCCGAGCCGGACGTCGGCGAGGGTGACGGCGAAGCCGCGACGCCACTTCGACGAGCTGTGGATCCACTTCCCGCCGAGCAGGCGGCCGACGACCAGCCCGGCGACGGCGGCGAGCACGACGACCACCCCGGCGCCCACGACGATCTCGCGGAACGCGGCGGGCACGACCGAAGGAGCCGCGAGCACGACGGTGACCGCGGAGGCGATCAGCACGACCTGGCCCGCGGTGCGTTCCAGGACGACGGCCCGCACACCGCGCGGCACGTCACCGCTGTCGCGGCCGTGCTGCACCGCGCGGTGGACGTCACCGAGGACGCCCGCGGGCAGCACGCCGTTGAGGAACAGCGCGCGGTAGTAGTCGCCGACCGCGGTGCGCAGCGAAAGCCGCAGGCCGAGCCGGGTGGCGACGATCTGCCAGCGGCCCGCGCTGAACACGGTCGTCGCCAGGCCGATGACCAGGGCGGCGAGCACGCCGGGCGCGCTGATCCGGCCGAGCCCGTCGAGGAAGGCGGCGCTGCCGAGCTGCCAGACGAGCACGGCGAGGATGCCGAGCGCGCCCGCGATCCGCAGCCAGGCGAGCGCGCGCTTCACGCCGCCACCTCCAGGCTCGGCGGCAGGACCAGCAGGTCGCCGTGGTGGATCACCGCGTGCAGCTCGCCGGCCGCCGCCATCTCGAGCCGCCGCTGCAGGTAGACGTCGGCGACCGGGCGCAGCTGGGGCAGCTGCTCGACGGCGGCGCCGACCCAGCCTTCGAGCCACTGCCGCTGCAGTTCGGCCTGGTCCGGGCCGAGCCGCCACGCGCTGTCCGCGCGGACGACCGTGGCACCGAGCCTGCTGAACGCGGTCGCGGCGACGTCGACGGCGTTCGGGCCGAGCAGCCGGCGGCCGTCCTCGGTGACCCGCCGCTGGTGGGCGTTGAACGCGGCGGCCAGCGCCGGGTCGATCGGGTCGGCGGGCGAGAGCTCCACCTTGCCGGTGACCGACAGCATCAGCAGCGCCGCGCAGCCCGCTTCGACGACCGCCGAGGCCAGCGCCGTGATCTCGTCCCTGGTCAGCAGGTCGAGCAGGGCGGACGCGGTGACCAGCGACGTCCCGGCGAGGTCCGCCGCCCGCAGCGCGGTGACGTCCCGCTGCTCGGCGACGACGTCGACCGGGCTGCCGTCGAGCGCGGTGCCCGGGAGGCTCGCCTGCGCGTGGCTGAGCAGCTCGGTGTCGTGGTCGTGCAGGATCCAGTGCTGGGTGCCGGGCAGCCGCGCGGCCAGCCAGCGGCCGAGCGAGCCGGTGCCGCAGCCGAGGTCGCGGACGACGAAGTCCTCGGGCAGGTGGGCGCGCAGCGGGTCGATGAGCTCGGTGGCGCGGGCCGCGGCGTCCGCGGGTTCACGCAGGTACAGCCAGTCAGGCTCGAACGCGCTCATGCCGCCGCCTCCTGCCGGAGAAGGATGTCGGCGATCCGGCGGGCGGTGTCGTCCCAGCCGGTCAGGGTCTCGCGGCGCAGCTTCGCCGACGCGCGCAGCCGCGTCCGCAGCGCCGGCTCGGTGAGCCAGCGGCGCAGGGCGGCGCCGAGCGCTTCGACGTCGTCGCCGGGCACGAGCATGCCGGGCACCGAGCCGTCCGGCGCGACGCCGACGGTGTCGGGCAGCGCGTCGACGTCGGTGGTCAGCACCGGCACGCCGCGGGCGAGGGCTTCGGTGACGACCATGCCGAAGGTCTCGGCGCGCGAAGGCAGCACGAGCAGGTCGGCGGTGTGGTAGGTCGCGTCGAGCGCCCGGCCGGTGCGGGGGCCGGTGAGCTTGAAGCGGTCGCCGAGCCGGTGCTCGCGCAGCCGCTCGACGTACTTGGTCTCACGGCGGATCCCGCCGACGCATTCGCAGGTCCAGCGCAGGTCGGCGACGGTCTCGAGGGCCTGGGCGAGCACGCCCTGGCCCTTGCGCGGGGTCACGTTGGCGACGCAGACCAGGCGGGACACGCCGTCGGTGCCGATGGCCAGGGGCGCCTCGTCGACGCCCGGCGTGACCGCGTGCACCCGGTGCCGGGCCAAGCCGTGGTGGCTGATCAGGCGGCGCGCGGCCCACTCGCTGGTCGCGACGACCGAGCCGACGGCCCGCAGCGTCTCGCGCTCCAGCGCGTCCAGCTCGGCGGCGAGCGCGGGCGGCAGGCCGGTTTCGTCGGCCAGCGGCAGGTGCACCAGCACCGACACCGACAGCCGGCGCGCCTGCGGGACGACGACCTCGGGCACGCCGCAGGCGACCAGGCCGTCGAGCAGCACCGCGGACCCGGTGGGCAGCGCGGAGAGGAGGTGGCCGAGGACCGCGCGGGCCTCGGTGTCCGGGCGCGGCCAGCTGCCGGAGACGGCGATCTCGTGCACGTCGAAGCCGGCCGCGGCGAGCCGGTCGCACATCCGCCGGTCGTAGGTGTTGCCGCCGCTCGGGACCGACGTGTCGTCGATGTCCCCGGGGAGGATGACGTAGAGAGTGTTCACAGGGCACGCTCGTAACTCGCCCAGGCGACGTGCGACTCGTGCAGGGAGACGGCGATGCCGTCGAGGCCGCGGGCGCCCGCGCCGAGGCGTCCGGCGTGGACGGCGTCGGCGAGGCGGTCGGCGATGACCTTCGCGAGGAACTCCGTGGACGTGTTGATGCCCTTGAACTGCGGCTCGTCGTCGAGGTTGCGGTAGTTCAGGTCGCTCAGCACCGCCCCCAGCTCTTCCGTGGCCTTGCCGATGTCGACGACGATGTTGTCCTCGTCGAGCTCGGCCCGGCGGAAGGTCGCATCCACCACGAAGGTCGCCCCGTGCAGGCGTTGCGCGGGTCCGAAGACCTCCCCGCGGAAGCTGTGGGCGACCATCACGTGGTCACGGACGGTGATGCTGAACACCAAGACCTCCGATGCGTTCGGGTGGACGTGGTCACTGCGGCTGATACATGACACGGAGGCACAGGGCGGAAAGTTCATTCGCGACCAGCCGGGGTAGCACGGAAGGAAGATCCTTAAACGTGCATTCCGCGCTGACCAGCGCTTCGAACGCGGGATCGGCCAGCAGATCGAGGGCGACGCCGAGCCGCTGGGCGTAGCTGCGGTCCGGCCGCGCGACCGTCCCGACCTGGCTGCTGCGGATCACCAGCCGCCGCGAATGGAAGTTCTCGCCGAGCGGGACGCTGACCCGGCGGTCGCCGTACCAGGACATCTCCACGACCTCCCCTGCCGGCGCGAGCAGCTCCAGCGCACGGGCGAGCCCCGCCTCGCTGGCGCTCGCGTGCACGACGAGGTTGCACTCGCCGAGCGCCTCGCCGGGAGTCGAGAAGTCGACACCGAGCGCGCCGGCGATCTCCGCCCGGGACTCGTCGACGTCGATCAGCTGCACCCGCGTCGCCGGGAAGCCACTGAGGAGCTTCGCGACGCTGCAGCCGACCATCCCGGCGCCGATGACGGCGATCCGGTCGCCGAGCCGCGGCCGCGCGTCCCACACGGCGTTCACCGCGGTCTCGACTGTGCCCGCGAGGATCGCCCGTCCGGGTGGGACGGTGTCCGGCACCGGCGTCACCGCGCTCGCCGGGACGACGTACGCGGTCTGGTGCGGGTAGAGGCAGAAGACGGTCTTGCCCTCGAGGTGCGCCGGGCCACGTTCGACGACGCCGACGTTGAGGTAGCCGTACTTCACCGGGCCGGGGAACTCGCCCTCCTGGAAAGGCGCGCGCATGACGTCGTGCTGGCTCGCCGGGACACCGCCGCGGAAGACGAGGGTTTCGGTGCCGCGGCTCACGCCGGAGTACAGCGTGCGGACGAGCACGTCGTCCGGCCCCGGCTCGGGCAGCACCGCCTCCCGCAGCTGTCCCGTGCCGGGACTTTGAACCCAGAAGGCCTGTTCCACGTGTTTCTCCTCAGCGGCGACCGGAGGCTGGTGTCGCCACACCCTATGAGCAATTCGCGGAGTCGACGATGATCAAACAGGACCTTCTCCTGCGCGCGGTGGTGCCGGCGCCGGTGCTCGCCGCGGGGGTCGTCGCGGGCGGTTTCACCCTCCTCGCCTGGGCGACCGGAGTCGTCTACGGCCTCGCGCTCGTGCTGCTCACCGAGTGGGGGCTGCGCCGCAGCGGCCGCCCCGCCTTCGGGCCGGCGGACTGGATCACGTTCGCCCGCGCGACGCTCGTCGGGTGCGCCGCGGAACTGATCGCCGAGGGTGACTTTTCTCTCGGGTGGCTGGTCGGGCTGGTCGGCGTGGCGCTGCTGCTCGACGGCTTCGACGGCCAGGTGGCCCGCCGCACCGGCACGGCGTCGGAGTTCGGCGCGCGGTTCGACATGGAGGTCGACGCGTTCCTGATCTTGCTGCTGTGCGTCCAGGTGTCCCGCACGCTGGGGCTGTGGGTGCTGGCGATCGGCCTGATGCGGTACGTCTTCGTCGCGGCTTCGTGGGCCATGCCCTGGCTGACCGCGCCGCTGTACCCGAGCATGGCCCGGAAGACGGTGGCCGCGGTGCAGGGTGTCGTGCTGGTGGTCGCGGTCTCGCGGCTGCTGCCGCCGTCGGTGACGTTGGCCCTGGTCGCGCTCGCGCTGACCTCGCTGACCTGGTCGTTCGGCCGCGACGTCGTCTGGCTGGCCCGCCACCGGGTCGCCGACCGGACCCCGGGCCGGATCGTCCACCTCACCCGGCCGACCCTGCGCCGCCCGCTCGGCTACGGCCACAACCAGGCCGCCTGACCCGAGCTTTCACGTGAAAGCTCCCTGTCAGGTGCTCGAATTGCGGGCCGCGCGGGCCCGGCGCTTGCCCTCGTGCATCGCGACCACCCGGGCGATCGGGATCGTGTGGCCCTCCTCGACCAGGTCGGCGGGCAGCACGAACGGCTCCGGCATCTCCCCGGTCCACGGGTCGCCATCGCCGAGCAGGTCCGGGACCGTGTGCACGGTGAAGTCGGCCGGCTTGACGCCGTCGAGGTCGGCCCAGCGGACCGGGAACGACACCGGCGCCCCCGGCCGGTGACGCGGGCTGTAGACGGATACGACCGTCGCCCCGCCGGCCCGGGTCGAATCGAGGAACACCTTGCCTTCGCGGCGCTCGCGGACGAACTCGGTCGTCCCGAGCGCCGGGTCGATGCGCTCGGCCCGGGCCGCGACCGCGCGGGTCGCCGCGGCGATGTCCTCGATGGACTGTCCCGGCGCGAGCGGCACGAAGACGTGGACGCCCTTGGAGCCGCTGGTCTTGACCGCGCCGTCGAGGCCGTCGTTGCGCAACGCCTCCCGCACCAGCTTCGCCGCGCCGACGGCCAGCGAAAACGGGCCATCCTCGGGCGGGTCGAGGTCGAGGATCAGGTGCGTCGGACCGCTCGCGGGGTCGCCGCGGAAGAGGGCCGTGTGGTACTCGATCGCGCGCTGGTTGCCGAACCAGACCAGCGTGCGCAGGTCGTTGCACAACGCGTAGGAGACGTCCCGTTTGGACGTCTCGGCCCACATCGTGACCCGCTCGACCCACTCCGGGGTGTACTTCGGCAGGTTCTTCTGCATGAACGGGCCCTGCCCGCGCAGGACCCGCAGCACGGTCAGCGGCCGGTCGCGCAGCTCCGGCAGCATCCGGCCGGCCACCGCTTCGAGGTAGTCGAGCAGTTCGCGCTTGGTGACTCCCGCGCCGGGAAAGACCTCCTGGTCGAGACTGCTCAGCTTGACGCCGTGCCGCATCTCGTCGCTCATCGGCCCACCTTCGCGTTCCTGCGCGAAGCGGTCAACTCTCAGACAAGCGGACGTCCGGTGCGCAGCCGCCACCGCAGATCGACGAGGAAGAAGTTGAACGGGAACCGCCGCACCGGCCCCGGCAGGACGCGGACGACCCGGCCGAGCGCCGCGAGCAGCGCGTCGAACCGGCGCTGGTCCGCGGCCGTCCACGGCAGCCGCATTTCGTCGCGGAAGCGCTGCGGGAGGAACCCGGTGGTGACGAACCGGTGGAACCGCCGCCCGGGCACGGCGAAGACCCGGGGCAGGAACTCCAGGTCGACGATCCGGGTGAGGTAGCGGCGGACGGTGTCGTCGACGGCGACCTCGTCGAGCCCCGCGGTCCAGTACTTCTCGAAGGCTTCGCGGTCCGCCGGCCACATCTCCGGCTGGACCTGCAGGGTCGTGCCGAACTTCGCGGAGTCGCGGTAGAACCGCTCCGGATCGCCGCCGACGAAGGCGCGGTAGACGTCCTCGAACCCCTTGTAGAGGCAGGCCGCGACCCACAGCTGCAGGTCGGTGTCGAAGGCGTTGTAGGCGACCGGGCTCGACGTCGTCGAGTGCACCTGCGCGTGCGCCCGGTTGACGCCGTGGCGGTAGGCCGCGCGCTCGGCGTCGGTCCCCATCGTCGCGACCGCCAGGTAAGTCAGCGTGGTGCGGGTCCGCTTCGCCGGGTGGCGGAAGAGGTTGCCGCTGTCGACCCGGCTCTCCAGGACGCCGTACCCGACCGGCGCGCGGGAGAGCTGCATGATCACGTTCGCGCTCCCGGCCAGCAGCCCGGCGCCGACGACGGCGTCGCGAAGGGCGTTCTCGGTCATCAGTCAAGGGAACGACCTTGTTGACGCCATGTCAAGAGCGGTAAGCCGCCCGGGCGAACGCGATCAACGCGCGTGCGGCCGGGCTCAGCGGCCCGCCCGTCCGCCACGCCAGCGCCAGCACGCCGCGCAGCCCGGCCTCGGCGATGTCGAGGATCCGCAGGTCGGCCTGGTGGTACCGGGCCAGCGACTCCGGCACGACCGCGACGCCGAGCCCGCGCATCGCGAGCTGGACCAGGACGTTCGGGTCGGCCGCCTCGAAGGCGATCCGCGGCGTCAATCCTTCGCGCGCGAAGGCGGCGTCCAGCGCCGTGCGCAGGCCCGTCCCCTTCGGCAGGGCCATCAGCGGAACATCACCCAGTTCGGGGAGGTCGACCGCCGTCCGATCGGCCAATGGACCGGCGGGTGCCGTGACAGCCAGGAACGGCTCGTCGAGCAGCACCTGCGTCGCGATCCCCGGTGGCGGGTCGGTCGCGAGACCCACGACGGCGAGATCGAGGCGCCCTTCGCGCAGGTCCGCGAGCATGACGTCGGAGTTGGCTTCCGACAGCGTGATCTCGACGGCCGGGTACCGCCCGTGGAAGCCGGCCAGGAGGTCCGGCAGCCCGACCGGCCCGGCCGACGTCACGGCGCCGATCGCGACCTGGCCGCGGACGAGCCCGGCCAGCTCTTCGACGGCTTCGCGCACGCCCTGCACCGCCGCGAGCGCGGCCCGGGCGTGCGGCAGGGCGGCGGCACCGACGTCAGTGAGCCGGACGGTCCGGCCCGAACGGTCCAGCAGCTCCTGCCCCAGCTCGCGTTCGAGGCGCTTGACCTGCGCGCTGACCCCGGGCTGGGCCACGTGCAGCCGTTCCGCGGCGCGCGTGAAGCTGCCTTCCTCGGCGACGGCGACGAAGTACGCGAGCTGGTGCAGTTCCATAAGCGTTGATTCTAGTAGAGAGAAAAACCAGATCTTGGACTTCTGACCGACTCTGCCCGAAGCTGGAAGCAGCGAAGAAAGGAGCCGAGATGAACATCCTCCGCCCAGGTCAGGACGGGTACGCCGAAGAAGTCGCCGGGTTCCAGACGGCGGTGCCCAGCTCGCCCGCGGCCGTCGTCGCCGCCGAAAGCGCCGAGGACGTCGTCGCTGCCGTGCGGTACGCGACCGGGCACGGCCTGTCCGTCGCGGTCCAGGCCACCGGGCACGGCTTGACCTCAGGGACCGACGGGCTCCTGATCAGCACCCGCCGGATGACCGGCGTGGAGATCGACGCCGACGCGAAAACCGCCCGGGTCGAAGCGGGCACCCGTTGGGAGGCCGTGATCGAAGCCGCCGGGAAGCACGGCCTGGCGCCGCTCAGCGGCTCGTCGCCGGACGTCGGCGTCGTCGGCTACACCCTCAGCGGCGGCTTCGGGCTGACGGCCCGGCGGTACGGCCGCGCGGCCGACCACGTCCGCGCGCTCGACGTCGTCACCGCCGACGGCGAGCTGCGACGCGTCGAACCCGGCTCGGACCTGTTCTGGGCGCTGCGCGGCGGCCGCGACGGCTTCGGCGTCGTCACGGCGATGGAGTTCGCCCTCTTCCCGGTGGCGGAGCTCTACGGCGGCAGCCTCACCTTCGACACCGCCGACGTGCCGGCGGCGCTGCGGGCCTGGCGCACCTGGTCGGCGGCCGCGCCGGACACGCTGACGACGTCACTGGCCATGATCCAGTACCCCGACCTGCCGATGGTGCCCGAACCCCTGCGCGGACGGCACATCGCGCAGGTCCGGATCGCCTACCTCGGCGAGGACGGCGACGAACTCGTCGCACCGCTGCGGGCCGCCGCGCCCACCCTTGCCGACACGCTCCGGACCATGCCGTTCACCGAGTCCGGGTCGATCGCGGCCGAGCCGCGGCAGCCGCACGGCTACCACGGCACCAACGCGACCGTCTCCCAGCTGAACGACGCCATGCTCGACGCGATCCTCGAGCACGCGGGACCGGGCACGGCCACACCGCCGGTCCTGATCGTCGACCTGCTGGGCGGCGCGCTCGCCCGGAAGCCGGAGACGCCGGGGGTGGGCTGGGACAGCTCGGCCGAATACGTCGTCCGCGCCCTGTCGATGGTCGGCGACGACGGCGTCGCGGCTGTGCGGCGCGCACACGGGAAGCTGTTCGACGCGCTGGCGCCGTGGACGACCGGCCGGTTGCTGCCGTTCGTGTACGGCGAACACGCGCCGGGAGAGGTCGCGGAGAGCGTTTTTTCGGCTACCGATCTTCGGCGGCTTCAGGAGATCAAGCGCCGCTGGGACACGGGGAACGTCTTCCCGGCGGGACCGGCCGGACAAAAAGGCCGGTAAAGGGAGGTCCTATACTCGCCCGGACGATCACACCGATGGGGGAACCGCCTTGCGCACGATGAGCCACGAGGACTACCTCGGCCAAAGACGGTTCCCCGGCCTCGACGGCCTGCGCGCGCTGGCCGCGACGATGGTCATCTTCTTCCACTTCGGCGGTCCGAACTGGACGTGGCTGTCGGGCTGGGTCGGCGTCTACATCTTCTTCGTGCTGTCCGGTTTCCTGATCACCACGCTGCTGCTGCGCGAGCAGGACCGCACCGGCCGGATCTCGCTGTCGAACTTCTACATCCGGCGGGTCTTCCGGATCCTGCCGCCGTACCTGGTCATCCTCGGCGGGATCGTCGCGTTCGTGCTGCTGCGCGGCGAGTTCCACGACCGCGACTTCCCCAACGCGCTGCGGTTCTACCTGACGTTCCTCAACGAGTTCCTGCCGTCGTTCACCAACGGCACGGACAACTTCTTCAGCGGCTCGTGGACGCTGGGCATCGAGGAGAAGTTCTACCTGGTCTGGCCGTTCCTGCTGGTCGCGATCGGCATCGGCGCGGCGAAGCGCAAGTTCCTGCTGGTCGGCGCGGCGATGGTCGTGCTGCTGGCGCTGGTGCCGGTGACCACCGGCGGCTGGCTGCTCAACGGCGCGAACGTGCCGATCTACCGCTCGACCGTGCACTACTTCATCCTGGCGGCCGGCTGCCTGCTCGCGATCCTCATGCACTACGGGCGGGGGTACGCGCTGCTCAAGCCGCTGACGCACCCGCTGGCCGCGATCCCGATCGTGGGCGGGTTCCTCGTGTTCCACACGAACCTCGACAGCCTGTGGCACGCCACGCGGATGAACCTCTGGCTGCTCGTGGCGTACGCGTTCGCGACGATGCTGCTGCTGGTCGTGCTGGTGAGCCCGGGCCCGCTGCGCTGGCTGCTGGGGACGGCGCCGATGCGGTTCGTCGGCGAGCGGTCGTACTCGCTGTACCTGCTGCAGGGACCGGTGCACTTCGTCGTCATCCTGGCGGTGCCCGGGCTGGGCCGGAACCACACCACCACCGCGGTGGTGGTGTTCCTGGTCGGGCTGGCCATCGCGGACCTGATCCACCGCTGGGTCGAGAAGCCGCTGATCGACGTCGGCAAGCGGATCATCGCCCGCAAGGAGACGCGGCGGGCGGAGCGGGAGGCGGCCCGGCAGCCCGCCGGACCGCGCGTCGAACCCGAGCCCCGGCCCGCGCCCGTTCCCTAGCTGTGCTGTCCGGGGAGGATCTGCCGCACCACCGGGGCCGGAGTGCGGGACGCGAGCTACGGCCGACCACCCCGGCCATGCCTTCGTGCCGGTAGCGCGGTCGGCCCATTTGCGCGGTCTTGGCGGCGACCATGAATCTTCGTCGCTTCGACTTAGGTCCAGCCCTGCTCGACGATCAAGCGGGTCAGCCGCAGCCGGGTTCGTGGGGTCAGGGTGGGACACGAAGGCCTCCGGACAGCTGACGTGGTTCCTCGACAGCTCCACTTCACAACCGGAGGCTTTCACCTGTCGGCACGACAGGCCGTCACCGCCCCAAACCCGGGACAACCTCCCCGGACATCACACCTGGCGTTCGAGTTTCTCAGCGCTCGAGGACGACGATCGGGATGACCCGCGTGGTCTTCGTCTCGTACTCGGCGAAGCCCTCGGCGTGGGCGACCATGCCGGCGTAGAGGCGGTCGCGCTCGGCGCGGTCTGCGATCACGGTGGCCGTGGCCTCGAACTTCTCGCTGCCGACCTCGACGGTGACCTTCGGGTTCGCGACGAGGTTGTGGTACCAGGCCGGGTTCTTCGGCGCGCCGCCCATGGACGCGGCGATGACGTACCGGTCGCCGTCGCGGGTGTAGACCAGCGGCGACAGGCGCTCGGCGCCGCTCTTCGCGCCGATCGTGGTGAGGAGCAGTACGTTCTTGCCCTCGAACATGCCGCCGACCACGCCGTCGTTGGCGCGGAACTCCTCGACGATCTGCTTGTTGAACTCGTTCATGTCAGCTGGTGCGGTCATGGGATCCCCTTGTTTCTGGCCGGTAGGCTCGAACGGCGCGAGGTACGCTCGGGCGGAGTGTTTGCTTTGCAAACAAAATTACCGACGGGAGGTGAGCGGTGTCAACGGAGGCCGGACCGAGTGTCGAAGACGGCGTGCGGCAGCTCCTGCTGCTCATGCCACGCCTGGTCGGCCGTGCGAAGCGCACGCCGGTCCCCGAGGAGCTGAACGGCTGCGCGCTGGCGCCGCGGCACCTCTCGCTGTTGTCCTACCTGCTGTTCGACGGCCCGATGACGGTCACCGAGCTGGCCACCCGCCTGCAGGTCGCGCCGACGACGGCGAGCCTGATGATCGGCGACCTCAGCCGCCAGGGCGTCCTGAACCGCGACGAGGACCCGGCCGACCGCCGCCGCACGATCGTCAGCATCGCGGAGGACAAACGCCCGGCGGTCGACGCCTGGCTGGCCCGCGGCGCGAAGGCGTGGAGCGACGCCCTGACGCCGCTGACCCCGGCCGAGCGCCGGCTGGTGATCACGACGCTGGAGGCGTACGAGCGCGGCACCTGCGAAGGCCCCGCCTGCTGACGAGTCAGTCCTCGCCGCGCTTTTCGCGGGCCAGCTTGCGCTGGGCCTCCGCGCGTTCCCGGCACTTGCGGAGGAACTCCTCGTCGTCCTCCGGGCTCGTCGCCGCGAACCGGCCCGGGCGGTCGTACTCCGGGAACGCCGGCGCGCTCCGCTCGTACGGCCCGCGCGCCCGCGTCACCTGCTGCGGACGGCCCGCGACCAGCCAGACGATCGAGCCGATCAGCGGCACCACCAGCACCACCAGCAGCCACAGCCCCTTCGGCATGTTGCGGCAGGACGACTCGTCCGTCGTGATCACGTCGACCAGGCAGAAGATCCACAGCCCGAGCGTGACGAACCCCAGCAGACCATCGAAGTACAGCAATTTCCGGCCTTCCCCCAAAGAAGATGAACGCGGTAATTCTTAGCAGATCAGCCGCGGGTCACCCGCAGCACCGCGGGCATCCGGAGATTCGGCGAAGAAATCCACGTCGTTTCCGTTTCTGTCAGGCGGAACCCGCGCAACGCCTCGAGAACGCCGGCCGCGAGGGCGATCGCGTGCCGCGACCCCGGGCATTCGCGCGGTCCGGCACCGAACGGCCTCCCGTCGAGGGGCACTGTCACATCCGAACCGTCGATCCGGCGGCGCGTGCGCAGCACCGGCTGCTCGGCGGGTTTTCCGGTCAGCGACGCGAAAAGCCCGTTGCCGATGAGTCCGGCCGTGGCGTCGCAGGCCTGGACGAGCAGGCCGATCCGGGCCGCCGCGAGTTCGGTCGGTCCGCCGCAGTGCGCGATCAGCCGTCCGAGCGCGGCTTCGGCGTCCGCATCGGGCGTGACGTGCGGGTGGTACGCGGCCGCGACCAGCGCCACCTCCGCCGAGACGTCCGGCAGGCCGAGGGCCTCCGCGAGCACGCCGACCGGCACCGGCCGCGCGATCTCGGCCATCACGTCGACGACGTCGAGGCCCGCCATGATTCGGCGAGTACGCGAGAAAGCCTTCGCCTGCAACGCATCCGCGTCGATCGACGTCAGGGCGTCCACCGCGAGCGCGCGACGCCGGACGTGGTCGGAGCCGTTGCTGAACCGGGCCACGGACGCGCGCAGCCAGGCAATGGTCCCCGCCGGAACGTCGGAAGGCACGGGCGGAACCGGAGCGGAAAGCGAAGTCATGCGCCGAAAATAGCCACGGAAAACGTCGGCGCCGACCGAAGCTTCAGAGCAACGGCGACGCCGGGAACCACGTCGCCTGCGGTCCGGCGCAGCGCGTCGGCCGAGGGACGTCGTGCTGGAACCACCACGCCTCGGTGACGCGGCCGTCGGGCAGCCGGTACGTCGGCGGGCCGGCGACGCGGGCGAGCCCCGCCGCCTGCAGCGACCGCGCGCTCGCGACGTTGCCCACCTCGGCGCCGGCGCGGACCCGCGACAGGCCCAGGTGGACGTGCGCCAGCGTCAGGCCGGCCGCGAAGAGCACCCGCCCGTGGCCGCGGCCGCGGTAGTCGGGGGCGAGGTAGCCGCCGGTCTCCGGGCCGCCATCCTCGCCGGTGTGCACGCTCACCAGGCCGACGCAGCGGTTGGCCTCGACGTCGATCATCACCAGGTCGAGTGACTGTGGATCGGGTGACGCCCAGTCCGGGCCGGTGCCGGGCACGACACGCAGCGCGTCCGCCCGCGCCGGCTCGGCCACGATCGAGTCACGCTGCCAGCCGAGCCAGCGCTGCGCGGCGGGATCACTGCCGCAGGCGACCGCGGCGGCGTACTCCCACGCGGTCGGCGTCCGGAAGAGAAAGCGGCCGCTCCGGATGACGTGACCCTGCCGGTCGCAGGTCCGCTTGGTCATCAGGCGGCCCCGCCGGGTGAGCCGGTCGAAGATCCCCTTGGTGGCTGGCAGCATCGCGGCGAAATCGTAGCGGAGCGTTCGCGGCGTCTGTTGTTATTGTGGCCCGATGACGGCCGTACCCGAGGCAACCGAACTGGACGGCTCCGGCCGGGCCGCGCAGCCTCGTCAGCTCATCGTGACGGTGTACGGCCTCTACTCGCGCACCGAAGGCGGCTGGCTGTCGGTCGCGTCGCTGATCGACCTGCTCGCCGTGGTCGGCGTCGACGAGCCCGCGGTGCGCTCGTCGATCTCCCGGCTGAAGCGGCGCGGCATCCTCGAAGCGGTCCGCCGCGACGCGACGGCGGGCTACGAGCTGTCCGACGAAGCCCGCGAGATCCTGCGCGAGGGCGACGAGCGGATCTTCCGCCGCGAGCGCGCCACCCCGGCCGACGGCTGGCTGCTCGCGGTGTTCTCGGTGCCCGAGACCGAGCGGCACAAGCGCCACCTCCTGCGTACCCAGCTCGCCCGGATGGGCTTCGGGACGGCCGCGTCCGGCGTCTGGATCGCCCCGGCGCACCTCCACGCGGCGACCGCGGAAGCGCTGACCCGGCTCGGCCTGGCCGAGTACGCCGACCTGTTCCGCGCCGACCACCTCGCGTTCGGCGACATCGCGGCGAAGGTCCGCGAGTGGTGGGACCTGGACCGGCTGGACGAGCTGTACACGACGTTCCTCGACGAGCACGGCCCGGCGCTGCGCCGCCGGTCCCTGACCGACGAGCAGGCCTTCGCCGACTACGTCCGCGTGCTGACCGGCTGGCGGCGGATGCCCTACCTCGACCCCGGCCTGCCCGCCGAGTTCCTGCCCCGCGACTGGTCCGGGATCCGCGCGGCCGAGCTGTTCTTCGAGCTGCACGCGAAGCTGGAGACGCCGGCGCGCGAGTACGTCGCGAAGTCGATCAACTTCGGCTGAGCACCGCGAAGCCCTGGACCTCGACCAAAGCCTCCTCGTCCCACAGCCGCGACACGCCGATGCCCGCCATCGCCGGGTACTCCGTGCCCGCCAGCCGCCGCCAGACCGCGCCGATCTCGCGCGCGTGGGCCTGGTAATCGCCCATGTCGACGATGTAGATCGTCACGCTGCACAGATCCGACGGGGAGCCGCCCGCCGCCCGCAGCGAGGCCAGCAGGTTGCCGAGCGCGCGTTCGAACTGCTCGACGACACCGCCCCCGACGATCTTGTTCGACGCGTCCAGCGCCGTCTGCCCGGCGAGGAAGACGACCCGGCCCTCGGCCACCACCGCGTGCGAGAACCCGGACGGCTTGCCCAGCTCCGGCGGGTTGATGCG
This sequence comes from Amycolatopsis sp. NPDC021455, assembly GCF_040640995.1. Lineage (NCBI taxonomy): Bacteria > Bacillati > Actinomycetota > Actinomycetes > Pseudonocardiales > Pseudonocardiaceae > Amycolatopsis > Amycolatopsis sp. NPDC021455. The sequence goes on from NZ_JBFACT010000021.1 coordinate 112,903, forward strand.
TTCCATGCGGGACACGGTACGCCATCTTTCGCGTTATTGACGGTCGTACGGGCGACGACATACCATCGACGACGTGCGAATCGCGGTCATCGGTGGCGGCCCGGCGGGTCTGTACTTCGCCGCGCTCGCGAAACAGCTCGGTCCGGGCCACGAAATCACCGTCTGGGAGCGCAACGCGCCGGACGACACCTTCGGCTTCGGCGTCGTGTTCTCCGACGAGACGCTCGGCGGCATCGAGCACGCCGACGCGGCGGTGCACGAGGCGATGAAGGCCGAGTTCGCCCGCTGGGACGACATCGACGTCCACTACCGCGGCACGGTCACCACCTCGGGCGGTCACGGCTTCGCGGCGATGAGCCGCAAGCGCCTGCTCGGCATCCTCCAGAGCCGCTGCGCCGAGCTCGGCGTCGGGCTGCACTTCCGGGAGGAGGCACCGGCCGACCTTTCGGGGTACGACCTGGTCGTCGCCGCCGACGGCGTCAACTCCGCGATGCGGGCCCGGTACGCCGAGACGTTCCGGCCGAGCGTCGAGACCCGCCGGTGCCGGTACATCTGGCTCGGCACGGATCTGGTCTTCGACGCCTTCAAGTTCTACGTCCTCGAGACGCCCGCCGGAGTCATGCAGATCCACGGCTACCCGTACGGCCGCGACGGCAGCACGTTCATCCTCGAAGTCCAGGAAGACGTCTGGCAGCGGACGTTCGGCCCGATCGCGGCGACGTCGCTGCCGCCGGGCCAGAGCGACGAGAAGTCGATCGCGCTGATCCGCGAGCTGTGCGCCGATGTCCTCGGCGATCACCGGATCATGGCGAACAACTCGAAGTGGGTGTCGTTCGGCACGGTCCGGTGCGAGACGTGGGTGCACGACAACGTCGTCCTCCTCGGCGATGCCGCGCACACCGCGCACTTCTCGATCGGCTCGGGCACCAAGCTGGCCATGGAGGACGCGCTGGCGCTGGCCGCGTGCCTGCACGAAAACGACGGCGTCGCGGCGGCTCTGAAAGCCTACGAGCTGGAACGGCGTCCGGTCGTCACGTCGACGCAGCGTGCGGCGCAGGCGAGCCTGGAGTGGTTCGAGAACATCGCGCAGTACACCCACCAGGAACCGCCGCAGTTCGCGTTCAACATCCTCACGCGCAGCCGCCGCGTCACCTACGACAACCTGCGGCTGCGTGATCCCGAGTTCGCGGCCGAGCTCGACCACTGGTTCGCGCGGAAGCTCGGAACGACGTCACGGCCGCCGATGTTCCAGCCGTTCTCCTTGGGTGAACTGGAGCTGCCGAACCGGATCGTCGTGTCCCCGATGGACATGTACTCCGCGGTCGACGGCGTCCCGGGCGACTTCCACCTGGTGCACCTGGGCAGCAAGGCGCTCGGCGGTGCCGGGCTGGTGATGACCGAGATGGTCTGCGTCTCCCCCGAAGGCCGGATCACGCCCGGCTGCGGCGGGCTGTACACGCCGGAGCAGGAAGCGGCGTGGAAGCGGATCGTCGATTTCGTGCATGCGCAGACGCCCGCGCGCATCGGTGTCCAGTTGGGACACTCCGGCCGCAAGGGTTCGACGAAGCTCATGTGGGAGGGCATCGACGAGCCGCTGCCTGCGGGCAACTGGGAGGTCTGCGCTCCTTCGGCGTTGCCGTATTCCGAACGCAACCAAGTCCCCCGTGAATTGTCCACTTCGGAACTTTCGGAGATCCTTTCCCAGTTCGTCGCATGTGCGGAGGCTGCCGCCCGCGCCGGGTTCGACGTCCTCGAACTGCACTGCGCCCACGGCTACCTGCTGTCGTCGTTCCTCTCGCCGCTGACCAACCAGCGGGTCGATGAGTACGGGGGCTCGCTTGAGAACCGGCTGCGGTTCCCCCTGGAAGTCTTCGACGCGGTGCGTGCGGTGTGGCCCGCTTCCCGGCCGATGACGGTCCGGATCTCCGCGACCGACTGGTGCGAGGGCGGCATCGACGCCGACGACGCCGTCGAGATCGCGCGGGCGTTCGCCGCCCACGGCGCCGCGGGCATCGACGTCTCGACCGGCCAGGTGGTCAGCGAGGAGCGCCCGCAGTACGGCCGCAGCTACCAGACGCCGTACGCCGACCGGATCCGCAACGAAATCGGCGAGGAGTACGGGATCGCGGTGATCGCCGTCGGCGCGATTTCTTCGTACGACGACGTCAATTCGCTGATCTTGGCCGGCCGGGCGGACCTCTGCGCGCTCGGCCGGACACACCTCTACGATCCACAGTGGACGTTGCACGCGGCCGCCGAGCAGGGTTACCCGATGGCGTGGCCGAAGCCGTTCGCCGCGGGCAGCCGCAAGCCGCAGACGGGCCGCTCCGACGGGCCGGAGCCGCGTCTCGACCTCGTCCGTTCCGGTCCGGTGGGGACCGCCCATGCCCGCTGGCGACCGGGAGCTTCGTCATGACTTTCGCACTCGACCCATCGCAGCAGGCGTTCGCCGCCGAGGTGCGGCAACTGGCGGCCGAGCAGTTGCTCCCGCTCGCCGAGTCCGGTGTGGAGGGTGCGGTCAACCGCCCGCTGCTCAAGGCGATGGGCGTGCTCGGCTTGCTCGCCCGGCTCTTCCCCGGTGTCGCTTCGGGGACGCCGTCGAGACAGGCGGCGGCAACGGACCTGTGCATCCTGCGCGAGAACCTCGCCACGGTGAGCACCGAGGCCGAGACGGCATTGGCGTTGCAGGGCTTGGGAAGTTACCCGGTTCTCCAGTCCGGGCAGGACGAACAGGTGGCGCGGTGGCTGCCCGCGGTGGCGGCGGGCGACGCGGTGGCGGCGTTCGCGCTGACCGAGCCGGACGCGGGTTCCGACGCGGCCGCGCTGTCCCTGGCGGCGGAACCCGACGGCGACGGCTGGCGCCTGACGGGGACGAAGATGTGGATCTCGAACGCGCCCGAGGCCGACTTCTACACGGTGTTCGCGCGCACGACACCGGACGCGGGCGCGCGCGGGGTCAGCGCGTTCGTGGTCCCGGCGGACCGGCCGGGCCTCGGCGGCGAGCACCTGGACCTGGTGAGCCCGCACCCGATCGGCACGGTGACGTTCGACGGCGTCGAGGTCCGGCGCGAGGAACTGCTCGGCGAGGAGAACCGCGGTTTCGCCGTGGCGATGCGGACGCTGGACCTGTTCCGCCCGAGCGTCGGCGCGTTCGCGGTGGGCATGGCCCAAGCGGCGTTGGACGCGACGGTGACCCACACCGGCTCGCGTGAGGCGTTCGGCGGCCCGTTGGTCAAGCAACAGTCGGTGGCCCACACGCTGGCCGAAATGGCAACGCGAACGGAAGCGGCCAGACTGCTGGTCTACGCGGCGGCGGCCGCGTACGACGCGGGCGAACCGAACCTCGGCGGCCGGGCGGCGATGGCGAAGCTGTTCGCGACGGAGGCGGCCCAGTTCGTCGTCGACTCGGCGGTCCAGCTGCACGGTGCCCGCGCCCTGCGACGCGGGCACCTGCTGGAGCACTTGTACCGTGAGGTCCGGGCGCCCCGGATCTACGAGGGAGCATCGGAGATCCAGCGGACGATCATCGCCCGCTGGCTGACTTCGACGTCCGGTCAAGCCACGACCGGCTGAACCCCGGACGCCGAAGGCACATCAGCTCCAGCTCGACGGCGTGAGCCACGAGCTCCCGCACACCGGCCCGCGGCTCACCGCACAACCGGCCGCCGATGACGAGCGGCGGCGGGAACACGAGCCGGCCGGCGTCGAGCTCACGGTCCACCCGTTCCGCGAAGGCACCGGCACCACACGGATCGAACCGCGCGCCGGCCGCCGCCAGCACAGCCAAGATCACCGCACGATCCATGCGCCCCAATGTGGCGTTCGGTGCGTCCAGCGCACCCAATGTGGCGTTCGGTGCGTCAGACGCAACCAACGCCACATTGGGGCGCATCCCGGGCCGCCGTCAGCGAACCTCGGACGCGCTCAGCTGCCCCGGACCCGGCGGACGGTGTCGCGGTAGAAGTACCCGCTCTGCTTGATCGTCCGCTGCTGCGTCTCGTAGTCCACCCGGATCAGCCCGAACCGCTTCGCGTACCCGTAAGCCCATTCGAAGTTGTCCAAAAGGGACCAGGCGAAGTATCCGCGGACGTCCGCCCCGGCTTGGCGGGCCGCCGCGACCGCTGCGATGTGCGAGGCCAGGTAAGCCGTGCGTTCGTCGTCGCGGACGAAGCCGGACGAGTCCGGGTCGTCGTCGAAGGCCGAGCCGTTCTCCGTGATGTACATCGGCAGGCCCGGGTAGTCGCGGCCGAGGCGGGTCAGCAGTTCCGTGAACTTGCCCGGGAGGATCTCCCAGCCCATCGCCGTCGTCGGTTCGCCGAACGGGATCACCCGGGAGGCCGGGACGCCGTCCCCGTCCACCGACAGGCCCTGCTCGTCGACGCCCGAGAACTGCTGGCCGAAGTAGTAGTTCACGCCCAGGAAGTCCAGCGGGGTCGAGATGACCGGCAGGTCGCCGTCCTGGACCGGGAGACGCACTCCGCGCGAAGCCAGGTCGTCCACCACGTCCGCCGGGTAGCGGCCGTGGACCAGCGGGTCCAGGTAGATGCGGACGCCGAGGCCGTCGGCCTGACGGGCCGCGCGCACGTCCTCCGGCGAGTCCGTCGCCGGGTCCGCCGTCGACATGTTGAGCGTGATGCCGAACTGCGTGTCCGCCGGGGCCGCTTCCCGCATCCGCTGCACCGCCAGCCCGTGCCCGAGCAGCAGGTGGTGCACCGCGTGCAACCCGGCCGCGAAGTCACGCCGGCCCGGCGCCATCACGCCGTGCACGTACCCGTGCATCGCCGAGCACCACGGCTCGTTCAGCGTCGTCCAATGACGGACCCGATCCTTCAAACGGTCGAACACCAGCATCGCGTAGTCCGCGAACCGGTACGCCGTGTCGCGCGCCGGCCAGCCGCCCGCGTCCTCCAGCTCCTGCGGGAGGTCCCAGTGGTACAGCGTCAGCCACGGCGTGATCCCCCGGCTCAGCGTTTCGTCGACGAGCCGGTCGTAGAACCCGATCCCCGCTTCGTTGACGCCGCCGCGGCCGCGCGGCTGGACCCGGGGCCACGAAACGGAAAACCGGTAGGTGTCAGCTCCGAGTGAGCGCACCAGCTCGATGTCCGACGGCATCCGGTGGTAGTGGTCGCACGCCACGTCCCCGTTGTCGTTGTTGTCGATCGCCCATGGCTCCCGGCAGAAAGTGTCCCAGATGGACGGTGTCCGGCCGTCCTCGGAGACCGCGCCTTCGATCTGGTACGCGGCGGTCGCCACGCCCCAGCGGAAGTCCGGCGGCAGGGTGTCGATCAGCGCCTGCTGCTCGGCGGTCACGGCTGTGGTCTCGGTCAAGGCGGCTCTCCTCCAGAGGTATCGGACACCGGCGGTCAGGGCGCGACGGGGTGCAACCAGCAAGCCACTTCGCGCACCGGGTCGCCGGGCGTGCCCAGCAACGGCACGCGTTCGGGGCACGGTTCGAAAGCCTTGGGGCACCGCGGGTGGAACGCGCAGCCGGACGGCATCCCGCGCGTGTCCGGCGGCGATCCGGGGATCCCGGACAGCTCGCGCCGTGGCCCCCGCAGGGCGGGGAACGAGTTCAGCAGGCCGTGGCTGTACGGGTGCAGCGCGTCCCGGTAGAGGTCCGCCGCCGGCGCCTGCTCGACGATCCGGCCGCCGTACATGATCGCGATCCGGTCCGAGAACTCCACCAGCAGCGAAAGGTCGTGCGTGATGAACAGGACCGAGAAGCCCAGCCGCTCGCGCAGTTCGACGAGCTGGCCGAGGATCTGCCGCTGCATCACGACGTCGAGCGCGGTGGTCGGCTCGTCCATGATGACGATCCGCGGTTCGAGCGCCAAGGCCATCGCGATCATCACGCGCTGCCGCATGCCGCCGGACAGCTGGTGCGGGTACGCCTCCAGCCGGTCGGCCGAAATCCCCACCAGCTTCAGCAGATCTTTCGCCCGGGCGACGCGACCCGCGCGGGTGGTCCGCGGTTCGTGCGCCTTGATGACGTCGACCAGCTGCGTGACCACCTTGTGCACCGGGTTCAGCGAGTTCATCGCGCCTTGGAACACAATGGACGTTTCGGCCCACCGGAAGTCACGGAGCTGCTTGTCCGTCAGGCGAAGGACGTCGTACGGCTCGCCGGCGGCAGGGTGGTAGATCACCTCGCCGCCACGGATCACGCCCGGCGGCGCGAGCAGCCGTGTCAGCCCGTAGGCCAATGTGGACTTTCCGCTGCCGCTTTCCCCGGCCAAACCGAGGACTTCACCGCGGTGCAGCGTCAGGTGCACGTCCCGGACCGCGCGCACGGCCTCGTCGCCGACGCCGTAGTCGACGTCCAGGCCCTTGATCTCCAGCACCGGGTCCATCATGGCCGCTCCTCCCGCCCGAGCACGGGCGTGAAGCCCACGCGCATCCGATGCGTCCGCCCGTCGGCGCCCTTCACCCGCGCCTTGCCGCTGCCGCGCAGCCGCGGGCTGACGAACTCGTCGATGCCGAAGTTGAGCAGGGACAACGCGGTGCCGAGGATGGCGATCGCCAGCCCGGCCGGCACGAACCACCACCACGCGCCCTGGGCCAGGGCCTGCTGGCTCTGCGCCCAGAACAGGATCGTGCCCCAGTTCCAGTTGGACAGTCCGGAGACGCCGACGAACGCGAGCGTGATCTCGGACATCACCGCGAAGATCACCGTGCCGACGAAGCTGGACGCGATCACCGCGGTCAGGTTCGGCAGGATCTCGAAGAAGATGATCCGCCACGTCGATTCGCCGGTCGCCCGGGCCGCTTCGACGTATTCCCGGCCTCTCAGCGAAAGGGTCTGGGCTCTCAGCACTCGCGCGCCCCACGCCCACGACGTGAAGCCGATGATCACCGCCACCAGGATGTCACCACCGGTGGGCACCGCGCTGCCGATGATGATGATCAGCGGCAGCGCGGGGATCACGAGGAACACATTGGACAGTGCGGAGAGGCCTTCGCCCGGCGTGCCGCCGAGGTAGCCAGAGGTCACGCCGACGATCACCGCGAGGATCGTCGCCACGACCCCCGCGGCGAGGCCGACCAGCATGACGCTGCGCGTGCCGACCACGACCTGGCTGAAGATGTCCTGGCCGAGGTGAGTGGTGCCGAACCAGTGCCGCGCCGATGGCGATTCCAGCAGGTCGCTGCTGCGCGCCGACGGGTCGTACGGCGCGATCCAGTCCCCGATCACCGCGATGATCAGAAAGAAGCCGATGACGGCGACGCCGGTGACGGTCTTCCCGCCGGTGAGGAACCGGAAGCGGCGCCGCCGTGCCACCGCTTCGAGCGGGAGGGCTTGGGCGGCCTTGACGTCCGCCGCGGGTACGGCCATGTCAGCCCTCCTTCCGGGTGCGTGGGTCGAGCGCCAGGTAGGCGACGTCGGCGAGCAGGTTCGCCACCAGCACCGAGAGCGTGATGATCAGGAAGATGCCCTGCATCAGCGGGTAGTCCTGCGAGCCGACGGCCTGGAACAGCTGGTAGCCGACGCCGGGGTAGGAGAAGACGATCTCCACCAGCAGCGTGCCGCCGACGATGAAGCCGAGCGCGAGCGCGAAACCGGACACGCTGGGCAGCAACGCGTTCCGTGCCGCGTACCCGACCATCACCCGGCGTTCCGGCAGGCCCTTGGCGTGCGCGACGGTCACGTAGTCCTCCGACGCGACCGTGACCATCATGTTCCGCATGCCCAGGATCCAGCTGCCCATCGAGCTGATCAGGATGGTCAGCGCGGGCAGCAGGCTGTGCTGGATCGCGCTGCCGATGAACGAGCCGTCCCAGCCCGGGACCGTGCCCGGGTCGTAGCCGCCGGACGACGGGAAGAAGCTGCCCGGGCCGGCCAGCAGCGTCAGCGCGATCAGGCCGAGCCAGAAGTACGGGATCGACGACAGGAACGTCGTCACCGGCAGCAGGCCGTCCACCCACGAGCCGCGCTTCCAGCCAGCGACCACGCCGAGCCCGGTGCCGAGCGCGAAGCCGACGACCGTGGTGATGCCGACCAGGATGATCGTCCACGGCAGACTGTCGCCGAGCAGGTCGGACACCGGCGTCGGGAAGAACGTGAACGAGATCCCGAGGTCGCCGCGGAAGAGCTGGCCCCAGTAGTCGAAGTACTGGGAAACCAGGCTCTCATTCTTGTCGAGTCCGAAGAGGACGTACAACGACTGGATCGCGTCCGCGCTGATCATGCCCTGGTTCTTCGCGATCAGCGACTGCACCGGGTCGCCGGGGATCAACCGCGGGATGAAGAAGTTGATGGTGACGGCGGCCCAGGCGGTGAAGACGTAGAAGGCCAGCCGTTGCAGCAGGTACCTCATCGGGCGGCCCCGTCGTAGAGCCAGCACGCGGCCCAGTGCCCCGGCGCGTCGCCGACATCGAACCGCGGCGGCAGGTCGGTTTCGCACCGCGCAAGAGCGACCGGGCACCGCGGGTGGAACCGGCAGCCCGGCGGCGGGTCGATCAGGCTCGGCGGCTCCCCGGCCCCAGCTTTCACGTGAAAGCTGGAGTTGTCCACAGCGGGGTCGGGGGCGGATTCGATGAGCAGACGCGTGTAGGGATGCGCCGGCTGTTGGGTGACCGTCTCGCTGTCGCCGCCTTCGACCATCCGGCCCGCGTACATCACCATCGTCTCGTCGGCGAAGTAGCGCGCCGACGCGATGTCGTGCGTGATGTACAGGATCGCCAGGTGCAGCCGTTCCTTCAGGTCCCGCAGCAGGTTCAGCACGCCGAGCCGGATGGAGACGTCCAACATGGACACCGGCTCGTCGGCCAGCAGCGCCTCCGGGTCGGCGCCCAGCGCACGCGCGATCGCGACGCGCTGCCGCTGGCCGCCGGACAGCTCGTGCGGGAACTTGTCGATGTACCGTTCGGGCGGCGTCAGCTGGACGCGGGAGAGCAGCTCGTGCAGCGACTTCTCGAGGTCGTCGCCCGCCCGGCCGTGGATCTTCAGCGCCCGCGTCAGGTGGTAGCGCACGGTGTGCACGGGGTTCAGCGACGCGAACGGGTCCTGGAAGATCATCTGCACCCGGCGGGCGTAAGCGCGGAACGCCTTGCCGTGCTTGACGTTCACCGTCTCGCCGTGCAGCCGGATGTCGCCGCCGGTGCGTGGGTGGAGGCCCGCGAGCAGCCGCGCGACCGTCGACTTGCCGGAGCCGGACTCGCCGACCAGTGCGGTGACACGGCCGCGCCGCAGCGTCAGGGTTACGTCGTCGACGGCCTGGACGCTGCGCCGCGGACCGGTCAGCGCCGCCCTCCCGCGTCGCCTCACCGGAAAGTGCTTGGTGAGGCCGGCCGCCTCCAGGACCACGGGGACGGCCCCCTCCGACCCGACGGCGGTGGGGTCGGAGGGGTCCTTCGTCGCCACTGATTCCGCCATGGATCAGGCCGCGGGCTTCAGGTGCAGGACGATGTCGAGCGCGTTCCGCAGCGTCGGCTGGGCCGGCGCGTACGGGTTGGCCTCGTCCGGCCAGCCGACCCAGTTCTTCGTGCTGTACTCGCCGCCGGAGTTGGCCGCCGACGTGGGGATCATCGGCTGCTGCTCGATCATGATCTTCTGCAGCGTCGCCATCGCCGCGGTGCGGGCGGCGTCGTCCTCGGCGTTCGCGTAGGTTTCCAGGGCCTTGGTCGCCTCGTCGTTCTTGTAGCGGCCGTAGTTGCCGTTGATGCCGCCCTGGCCGGTCGGCTTGTAGCGGTTGCCGTCCATGACGTCGCGGTACATGTCGTACGGCGTCGACCCGTCGTTCGTCCAGTGCATCAGGCCCTCGAAGTCACCGGTGTCGACCGACTTCATCCACGCGTCCTGGTTCATCTTGTCGACCGTGGCGGTGATGCCGATCTGCGCCAGGTTGTCCTTGATGATCTCCAGGTCGGTGATGTAGTCAGACCATCCCGAAGGGACGGTGAGCTTGAGGGTGACCGGCTTGCCGCCCGGGTCGGCCAGCTTGTCGCCGGTGAACTTGTAGCCGGCGCCGGTCAGCAGCGCCTTCGCGCCCGGGACGTCGACCTGGACGCTCTGCCCCTTGTACTGCGGTGCGATGAACGGGTCGCCCGCCGGGGTCGGGATGCCGGTGACCTGGTCGTTCTTCGGGTAGAAGTAGCCGGCCTCGCCCTGGTTGAAGATGTCGTCGCGGTTGATCACCTTGTTGATCGCCTGACGCAGCTTCGCGTCGTTCCACGGCGCCTTCTCGGTGTTGAACCACAGGCCGTGGACGGCCAGCTGCGCGGGGAACCACAGCTTGTAGTGCTGCGGGTCCTTGTTGGTGTAGACGGCCTTGTAGTTCGGGATGAACACGAAGCTCCACTCGGAAGCCCCGTTGACCAGCGCGTTGACCTGCGCGTTGTTGTCGGTGTAGGAGGTGTAGCGGATCTCCTTGACCTTCGGCGCTTCCTGCCAGTAGCCGCTGTCGCGCCGCACGACGATCATCGTCTGCGGGGTGGCCGACTTGAGGGTGTACGGGCCGGTGCCGATCGGGTTCTTCACGAGGTCGAGCGCCGGGTCCTTGATGGCCTGCCAGACGTGCTTCGGCACCACCAGGGTCTGCAGGATCTTGACCTGGTTGACGAACTGCGAGCCGTCGAAGCCCAGGGTGACCTGGCTGCCGGCCGCGGTGATGTCCTTGTACGGCACGGCGTCGACGTTCAGCGCCTTGTTGTCGCGCAGCAGCTGGAAGGTGTACGCGACGTCGTCGGCGGTCATCGGCCGGCCGTCGGAGAACTTCACGCCGTCCCGGATGGTCAGGACCAGTTTCTTGTAGTTGTCCGACCAGTCCCACTTCGTGGCGAGCCACGGCTTGCCCGGCTCCTGCGGCTTGACGCGGTTGAGCATGACCAGGGGCTCGTAGATCATCCACCGGTAGCCCATGTTCGACAGGGCGGACGTCTCCAGGAACGGGTTGTTGTTCTCCGCCTGCGGGCCGTCCGGCTTGCCGACGTTGAGCACGGCGTCCGGGTTCCCCTGGGCCGCGTTGGAACTCCCGCCCGAGCACGCCGTGAGCCCGCTCAAGGCCGCCACGGCTACGAGCGCTACGACGATGGAGCGCTTGACTCGCATCGGTTCCTCCTGGTCATCGACGACTTGCGTGCTGTCGACTGGTAGCGAGCCCCGACCGCCGGCGACCGAACGACGTCCCGAAGTCAACCTGGGTGACTCCGGTCACGTCAATAACACGGCGGTAACATTTCCGGCCTAAGTTTAAGTTCTGAAAGAACAGGCGGTCTGGACCAGTTCTTCATCGCTGTCCTTGCGTCGCAAGGGTTTCAGCCGGTCCGGCCGCCATTCGCCAGCAGCTGGGCGATGGGCAAGGTCGCCGCGCCGAGCGCGACGGCCTCGGGTCCCAGCGCGCCGAGGACGACCTCGGTGCGCTCCGCCAGGTAGTCGAGCGCGTGCCTGTCGACAGCGTCGCGCACCGCGGGCAGGATCGCCGGTCCCATGATGGCTCCGGCCGAGCCGGAAAGCACCACCCGGTCGGGGGTGAGCAGGTTGATCAGGTTGGCGATGCCGATGCCGAGGTATTCGCCGGTCTCGGCGAGCACGTCGGCGGCCGGGCCGTCCTGCGCCGCTTCGGCCACGATCCGCGCCAGCTCGGCGTCACTTTCGTCCCCGATGACCGGTTCCCGGCCGACGCGTTCGGCGTAGTGCCGGACGACCGCTTCGGTGCCGACGTAGGCCTCCAGGCAGCCGTGCGAGCCACACCGGCACGCCGCTCCGGCCGCCTTGACGACGGTGTGGCCCCACTCGCTGGTCGTGATGTCGGGGTGGGAACGGCCCGCCGTCGCGACGGCCGCCCCGACGCCCACGCCGAGGAGGGCGACGATCGCGCGTCCGGCGCCCCGGCCGGCACCACGCCACGACTCGGCCTGGCCGAGCGTGCGAGCGCGGTTGTCCAGGTGGAGGGGCGCCTCGATGTGCGGGTGGATGAGTTCGGCGAAGTTCACGCCGCGCCAGCCGAGGGTGGGCGCGTGCACGATCCCGCCGTCGCGGACGGCGCCGGGCACCCCGATGCCGACGCCGAACACCGCGCCGGGATCGCCGTCTCCGAGCACTTCGGCGATGCCCGTACGCACCAGACCGGCCACTTCGTCCGGGTCGAGCCGGGTGCCGACGAGCGGGTGGCGCACGGTCCCGAGCGTGCCGAGGGCGCAGTCGAACAGGCCCACCTCGACGTGCGTTTCGCTGACGTCGACACCGACGACGTGCCCGAAGTCCGGCCGCACCGCCAGCAGCGTCCGCGGCCGCCCGCCGTCCGATTCGACCGATCCGGCCTCCGCGACGACGCCCTCGGCGATGAGCTCGGAGACGACGTTGGTAACGGTGGCGGCCGAAAGTCCCGATTCAGCTACCAGTTCCAGTCTGCTGACCGGGCCGCGGAGGTAGAGGGAGGAGAGGAGCGCCGCGCGGTTGTGCCGCCGGAGGTCTCTGGTCGTCTGGCGCACCACCTGGGTCACCAGGAGGATTGTGCCAGACGAGACTGGTTCGACACTTAGTTCATCACTTAATACATAGCCACAACTTACGGTGATCGGGCATCCTGTCAGTGAGCCGGTAAGAGTTCCAGATGGGTTGCCCATGGCGAGCAAGCGCACCACCGTCCGTGATCTGCGGCGGCACAACCGATCCCTGCTGCTGTCGAAACTGTACTTCGACGGCCCGCTGTCGCGGCACGAACTCAGCCAGCTCACCGGATTGAGTGCCGCCACGGTGAGCAACGTGACCGCCGAGCTGGGTGAAGAACGCCTGATCACGGAAGCCGGCCAGGTCGAGTCGGACGGCGGCCGTCCCCGGGTGCTGCTGCGGGTGGACCCGGCGTACGGGCACGTCGCGGGCGTCGACATCGGTGAGACGGGCGTCAAGGTCGAGCTGTTCGACCTGGCGATGAACCGGCTGGCGACGGTCGAGCACCCGCTCCCGAAGGCGCCCGACGCCTCGACCGCGGTCGAGCAGGTGGCGTCCGGCCTGCAGGAGGTGTTCGCGAGCGCGGGCATCGACGAGCCGAGCGTGCTCGGCGTCGGCATCGGCGTGCCGGGCACGGTCGAGCAGGGGTCGCGGGTGCTGGTCCACGCCCCCACGGTCGGCTGGGACGCCGTGCCGTTCACCGCGATGCTGCTCGACGCCGGCGTCAGGCTGCCGCTGTTCGTGGACAACGGCGCGAAGACCCAGGGCCAGGCGGAGATGTGGTTCGGCGCCGGCCGCGGAGCGCGGCACGCGGTGATAGCGCTGATCGGCTCGGGCGTGGGCGCGGCGGTGGTGACGGACGGAACGACCTACCGCGGCTCGACGAGCAGCGCGGGCGAGTGGGGCCACACGACGATCGCGTACGGCGGCCAGGAGTGCCGCTGCGGCGCGCGGGGGTGCCTGGAGGCGTACATCGGCGCGGGCGGGGTGCTGGCGAGGTATCGCCGCGCGCGGGGCAAGGAGATCGCGGGCGAGGACGAGCAGGCCCAGTTCGCGGCGCTCCTCGACGCGGCCTCGAAGTCCAAGACGGCGGCGCGGGTGCTCGACGAAACGGCCGGCTACCTCGGCGCGGGCATCGCGAACCTGATCAACTTGTTCAACCCGGAGCGCATCGTGATCGGCGGCTGGGCGGGACTGGCCCTGGGCGAGCAGCTGCTCCCGCGAATCCGCGAAGCGGCGGGCGAGCACGCACTGAGGCATCCGTTCAGCCAGACGTCGATCCAGCTGGGCTCCCTGGGCCTGGACGCGGTGGCGACCGGGGCGGCGACGCTGCCGGTGGCGGACCTGCTGGAGCAGGGGGCGACGCCCCGGATAGCGAAGCCGGGAGCGCCGGACTTCGACGCGGCGTGACTACCGGCGCCCCTTGAACCAGGCGTAGAGGAGACCGCCGCCGAGGAAGGCGCCGCCCGCGCAGATGACGACGCCGCAGACGAGGTAGAGGACGTCGCTGTGCCGGGCGGCCATGACCGCCCCACCGACGGCCCCGGCCAGCAGCGCGAGCGCGGCAGTGAGCGTCCCGGGCGGGGGCGCGGGCTTGTCGTGCGCCATCACGACCTCCTTCGGCTCAAGCTCAGCCTGACTCCGCTCCCACCTCGGCAGCGCACGGGCGGGCACACCAGCCTCGGCGACGCACCACCCCCACGGCGCACCGAACCAGCAGCAGTCCCCACCGAGCAGGGCCCACCCGCCCTGGGGGCCATCCCCGCTCCAGCGTATCGACCCCCACCGACGAAAGAGCCCCGGAAACCACCGCCGAGACGGGATTCATCCACAAGCAGGCCGGGCTGTGGACAACTTCGGTGAGCACCCGGTCGGACAGGACCGGCACGGACCGTGCACCGCTGAGCGGGAACCCGAACCGGCCGCGTCCGGTCAGGCAGCGACCCTTAATTCGGATTGAAAAAAAATGACCGCCGGAGTGTTGCCCGGCTTGTCTGGACCATGCATACTTTGTTGCCAGGCACAACAAAGACACCTGGATCACGCTGCCGCCCGCGCACCGCCGCGCGGGCCCCGGCGAGCACACGCACGGCCGCGCCTGCCGCCGCCCCGGCACGCGAGGCCACCTCCCCCTCCCCGCGTTCCGTGCTGCGCGCGGAACGCCGTCCCCCACGGTGAGAGAGGCGACAATGATGTCCACCTCGAAAAAGAACCGCTGGGCGGCACTCTTCGCCGCCTGTTCCCTGCTCCTCCTCGGGCAGCAGCTCGTCGACCCCGCCCCGGCCGCCGCCGCGGCCACCTTCACCGATGACTTCAACGGGCCCGCGGGCGCCGCCGTCGACGGGTCGAAGTGGCAGCTCGAAACCGGTGACAACGTCAACAACCACGAGCGGCAGTACTACACCTCCGGCACCAGCAACGCCCAGCTCGACGGCCAGGGCCACCTCGTCATCACGGCCAAGAAGGAAAACCCGGGCAACTACAACTGCTGGTACGGCCGCTGCGAATACACCTCCGCGCGGATGAACACCGCCGGCCGGTTCAGCCAGGCCTACGGCCACTTCGAGACGCGCATGAAACTCCCTCGCGGGCAAGGCATGTGGCCCGCCTTCTGGATGCTCGGCGGCGGAAACTGGCCCACCGACGGCGAAATCGACATCATGGAGAACGTCGGGTTCGAGCCGAACACCGTGCACGGCACCATTCACGGCCCCGGTTACTCCGGCTCCGGCGGCATCGGCGCGGCCTACTCCGGCCCGAACTTCTCCGATGACTTCCACACCTACGCCATCGACTGGGCACCGAACCAGATCAAGTGGTACGTCGACGGGAACCTCTACGAGACGCGCACGCCCGCCGACCTGAACGGCAACCGCTGGGTGTACGACCACAACTTCTTCCTCATCCTCAACCTCGCCGTCGGCGGGTACTGGCCCGGCGATCCCAACGGCAGCACGCAGTTCCCGCAGCAGCTGGTCGTCGACTACGTGCACGTCACCGACACCTCGGGCGGCGGCAGCGGCCGGACCGGAACCATCACCGGCATCGGCGGCAAGTGCGTCGACGTCGCCGGCGCGAACACCGCCAACGGCACGCCGATCCAGATCACCGACTGCAACGGCAACGCCGCCCAGAACTGGACGGTCGGCACCGACGGCACGATCCGCGCGCTCGGCAAGTGCATGGACGTCTCGGGGGCGGGCACGGCGGACGGGACACCGGTGCAGCTCTACGACTGCAACGGCACCGGCGCCCAGCAGTGGGTCGTCACCGGGGCGAGAGACATCGTGAATCCGAACGCGAACAAATGCCTCGACGCGACCGGTAATTCGAGCGCGAACGGCACCCGGCTGCAGATTTGGACCTGCGGCGGCGGCGCGAACCAGAAGTGGACCGCTCCCTGACCCACCCTGTCACTCAAGGAGAATTCCGGTGCGGCGATTCCTCGTCGTGCTAATGGGGTGTGCCCTGTTAGCGCTTTCTTTCCTGACGACTGGCTCCGCTCAAGCCTCGGTCGAAGCCGGTCCGTCCGCGAGCCAGCTGCTCGCCAAGACCCAGAGCTGTCAGCAGATCTCGAACGGCAAGTATTCCTTCGACGAAGGTGGCGCGGCTACCGTGCCCGTCTGCCAGGCCAACGGCGCGGTGTTCTTCACGGCCGACATGGACATCGACTGCGACGGTGTCCGGACTGCGCAGTGCAACGAGAACACCGATTGTTGCTTCTATCCCGATACCGCTTTCCACACATCCGATGATCAGCCACTCAATGCGGCGCAATTGCCATATATCGTGCTGCCGCAACCAACGTCCACATGGGACTATCGCAATTACGGAATCGACGGCGGTTCGGTCATCGCGGTCATCTACGGCAACCGAGTCACCTACGCGGTGGTCGGCGACACCGGACCGACGAGCATCATCGGTGAGGCGTCCTACGCCACCGCGGTCGATCTCGGCATCAACCCCGACCCGAAGAACGGCGGCACCGAAGGTCCGGTGACGTACATCGTGTTCCCGAACACCCACGTCGACCCGATCGAAAACCACGCCAACGCCGTCAGCCTCGGCGAGCAGGTCGCGACGCGGTTCGCGGGCGGGACCACCCCGCCGCCCACGCAAAACGCCGGGCAGATCACGGGCATCGGCGGCAAGTGCGTCGACGTCGCCGGCGCGAACAACGCCAACGGCACCGCGATCCAGCTCTACGACTGCAACGGCACCAACGCTCAACAATGGACGGTTGGCGCCGACGGATCCCTGCAGGCGCTGGGCAAATGCCTCGACGTCACCAGCGCGGGCACGGCGAACGGCACGCAGATCCAGCTGTGGGACTGCAACGGGAGCAATGCCCAGAAGTGGACGGCCAACGCGGCCAAGAACCTCGTCAACACCGGCTCCGGCAAATGCCTCGACGCCACCGGAAATTCGAGTGCCAACGGCACCCGGCTGCAGATCTGGACCTGCGGGTCCGGCGCGAACCAGAAGTGGACGCTCCCATGAGAAAACTGCTCACCCTGGCCGGGGTGACCGCGCTCGCCGCGGCGACGTTCGCCGCCCCGGCGCAGGCCGCGGGCGAGACGGTCAACGTCTGGCTCACGACCACCAGCGACTCCGGCGGCCGCCAGGTCACCCGCGGCCTCCAGCAGCAGGCGCCGATCACGTTCGCCGCGGGCACCGGCACCGGTGGCGTGACCGTCAACGTCAACGAAAACACCACCTATCAGCAATTCGAAGGCGGTGGAGCGTCCTTTACGGACACCGCGGCCTGGCTGATGAACTCCAGTGGCGCCTTGAGCCAGGCGACCCGCGACGACACCATGCGCAAGCTGTTCGACCCGAACAGCGGCATCGGCCTGAGCTTCATCCGCAACCCCCTCGGCGCGTCCGACCTGGCCCGCTACAGCTACACCTTCGACGACATGCCGGCCGGCCAGACCGACCCGAACCTGACACACTTCTCCCTCGCGCACGACCAGGCCGACGTCCTGCCGTTGACCAAACAGGCCAAGCAGCTCAACCCGCAGGCCAAGGTGATGGCGTCGCCGTGGAGCGCGCCCCCGTGGATGAAGGACAACGACAGCTACCTGCTCGGCTGGGTCGAGTCGCAGTACTACCCGGCCTACGCGCAGTACTTCGTCAAGTACCTCCAGGCCTACCAGGCCGCGGGTGTGCCCATCGACTACGTCTCGATGCAGAACGAGCCGACGTGCTGCTCCAGCTACCCGTCGACAAACTGGAACGGCGCCGGTCTGGCCTACTTCGCGAAGAACAACCTGCTGCCCGCGCTGCAGAACGCCGGCCTGTCCACCAAGGTCCTCGCTCTGGACTGGAACTGGGACACCTACGCGTCCTACGGCGCGCCCACAATGGACGATCCGGCGATCCGCAACCACCCGAACTTCGGTGGCGTCGCGTGGCACGGCTACGGCGGCGACATCGCGCAGCAGACGACCGTGCACAACCAGTACCCGAACGTCAACGCCTACTCGACCGAGCACTCCGGCGGCACCTGGATCTCGAACCAGCAGGCCGAGGACATGAACAACATCGTGGACTACACCCGGAACTGGTCGAAGAGCTTCGTGAAGTGGAGCCTCGGCGTCGACCAGAACATGGGACCGCACAACGGCGGCTGCGGCACCTGCACCGGCCTGATCACCGTCCACAACGGAGACTCACGCAGCGGGCAGGTCGACTACACCGTCGAGTACTACACTATGGGCCACCTGACGAAGTTCGTGAAGCCGGGGGCCTACCGGATCGATTCGAACGACAACTCGACCGTGCGCAACGTCGCCTGGAAGAACCCGGACGGCTCGAAGGCCCTGATCGCGTACAACTCCAGCACCGGCAACCAGAGCGTGCGCGTGAACTGGGGCAACTCGTCGTTCAGCTACACCTTGCCCGGCCACACCTCGGCGACGTTCACCTGGAACGGCACACAGGGCAACGGCGGCGGCAAGACCGGCCCGATCACCGGCATCGGCGGCAAGTGCGTCGACGTCGCCGGCGCGAACAACGCCAACGGAACCGCCGTCCAGCTCTACGACTGCAACGGCACCAACGCTCAACAATGGACAGTCGGCGCCGACGGAACCTTGCAGGCTCTCGGGAAGTGCCTCGACGTCACCAGCCAGTCCACTGCGGACGGATCGCAGCTGCAGCTTTGGGACTGCGGCGGAACGGCCAACCAGCGATGGGCGGCCACCGCGGCCAGGGACATCGTCGGCGCGGGTTCGAACAAGTGCGTCGACGCGACCGGCAACTCCAGCGCCAACGGCACCCGGCTGCAGATCTGGACGTGCACCGGCGCCGCCAACCAGAAGTGGAACGTGCCCGCATGAAGATGACAGCAGCTTTGAGTGCGCTCGTCGCCGCGTCGGCGGTGGTGCTCGCCCCGGGCGTCGCGCAGGCGGCGACCGGGCCGATCACCGGCATCGGCGGCAAATGCGTCGACATCGCCGGCGCGAGCAGCGCCAACGGCACCGCCGTCCAGCTCTACGACTGCAACGGCACCAACGCTCAACAATGGACAGTCGGCAACGACGGATCCCTGCAGGCGCTGGGCAAATGCCTCGACGTCACCAGCGCCGGCACAGCGAACGGCACGCAGATCCAGCTGTGGGACTGCAACGGGAGCAATGCCCAGAAGTGGACGCCCAACTCTGCAAAGAACCTCGTCAACACCGGCTCCGGCAAATGCCTCGACGCCACCGGCAATTCGAGTGCCAACGGGACGCGGCTGCAGATCTGGACGTGCGCGACCACGGCCAACCAGCAGTGGACACTGCCCAGCGGCGGCCCGACACCGCCGCCCGGACCGGGCGCGATGGCCGTCGCGCCCTACCTCTACAACGGCTGGGGCGACCCGCCGAACCCGGCGACGATCATGAGCGCGACCGGCGTCAAGTGGTTCACGTTGGCGTTCATCCTGTCCAACGGCTACTGCAACCCGCAATGGGATGGCGGCCGGGCGCTCACCGGCGGCGTCGACCAGAACACGATCAGCACCATCCGCGCGGGCGGCGGCGACGTGATCCCGTCGTTCGGCGGCTACTCCGGCAACAAGCTCGAGTCGTCGTGCGGCAGTGCGGCCGAGCTGGCGGCGGGCTACCAGAAGGTGATCAACGCCTACGGCCTCAAGGCGATCGACATCGACATCGAGGCCGACGCCTACAGCAACGCGACGGTGCAGCAGCGCACGGTCGACGCGCTGAAGACGGTCCGCGCGAACAACCCGGGCATCAAGATCTACGTCACCTTCGGTACCGGCCAGTCGGGTCCTGACAACAGCCTGGTGAACCGCGCGGCCCAGTCCGGGCTCACGGTCGACGGCTGGGTGATCATGCCGTTCGACTTCGGCGGCGCGGGCCAGAACATGGGCACGCTGACGCAGCGGGCGGCCGAGGGGCTCAAGACCGTCGTCAGGAGCGCGTACGGCTACGACGACGACACGGCCTACCGGCACATGGGCATTTCGTCGATGAACGGCATCACCGACAACAGCGAGACGGTCACGCTCAACGACTTCACGACGATCCTGGGCTACGCGAACACGCACCACCTGGCCCGGCTGACGTTCTGGTCGGCGAACCGCGACCGCCCGTGCCCCGGCGGGTACCCGAACAACGACACCTGTTCCGGCGTTTCGCAGCAGGCATGGGACTTCACAAGGATCTTCGCCCGCTACACCGGCTGACGGCGGTTCGAGTGTGGGCTGCCGGGCCGCGGCACTGGGGGAGGCGGCGACCCGGCAGCGTGGTCCGCCTGCCGCTGGGGGTACCGGCGGCGGAACCCCATCGAGGTTATCCACCGGGAATGGAGACGAACTGGTGCTCGGCCCGTCCGGACGCCAAGCGTGCCCGAACGCGCAGTGGTGCAGACCATTGCACCGGTTCGAGCGCTACCGGGTTGTCCACAGGCCGACCGTGATGTGGACAACCGGCGCCCGGCAGCGGCTTTTCCGGCTTTTCGTCGGCGGGGGCCGATAGGCTGGAACTGGGGATGCCCCCCAGGGCGGGTGGGGGCCGCGCTCAGTCGATCGCTGCCGCGGTGCTCCGTGGTCGAAGTGGCGCTGTGAGCCGCCGGCCGAAGGTCGCGAATGAGTCATTCGGGACGACGCCCAGCGGCTCGCCCTTGAAGCGGTCGGCGTCGGCCTTGGCCAGCTTCTTGTTCTCCACCATCCGGTCGAGCACCAGGTTGCGGCGCG